>JAUWMN010000050.1 GCA_030613165.1 Desulfobacterales bacterium | reverse complement strand
GGTGACGGTGTTGGCGCCTCCGGGCACAAGTTCTCTTCAGGATCGCATGCTGAAGGGCGTACTTGTGCGAAAATGATGGCCAGATATATCCGAGACAACGCCGACTTTGCCCCGGCCCTGAAGCAGAGCGCTCAGGAACTGGCGGACATAGTATATAAGCCGGTAAAACACTATCTGGAGCACGCCAAGTACACCACGGATGTTTCCGTCAATCCGAATTACATCAAGCCGGATGGACTGAGCATGCGTCTGATGAAGCTGACCGACGAATACGGCGCTGGCCAGACGGTCTACTACATGACCAGCGGCAAGCTCCTTGAGATCTGCCTGGACGGCCTAAAGGTGCTGCGCGAAGATGCTGACAAGATGGCTGCCGGCGACCTCCATGAACTCATGAGGTGCTGGGAGATGCATCACCGCATCTGGACGGCTGAGATGCACGTAGGACATATTAACTTCAGACAAGAATCCAGATATCCTGGCTTCTACTATCGTTCCGACCATCCGACGGTCGACGAGGAGAACTGGAAGTGCTTTGTTAACTCCAAGTTCAATCCGGAAACCGAAGAGTTGGAATTTAAGAAGGTCGAACTGATAAATATTATTCCTGTGTAAGGGATTGTTTGTTTTTGTTCTTCAATGATAAAACCTCCGGACGCCCAAAAGCGTCCGGAGGTTTTTATTACCTTCTTTTTTCAATGAAGCAGTGTATAGTTGCCACTGCTCACACCCCCCTGATCGCAGTGTTCTGTAAGATGGTTACCCGGCGGTAGCTATGCTATAGACCACTGCAATTTGGATCTAAAAAATTAACCACGGAGGAATGGCATGGCAGACGAAAAAGGTATGACTTCGGGGAGCATCCTGGTCGTTGGCGGCGGGATCAGCGGTTTGACTACGGCCCTGGAAGCGGCAGAAGTAGGATATGAAGTATATTTGGTCGAAAAGAATCCGTATCTTGGTGGAAGGGTTGCCCAGTTGAACAAATACTTTCCCAAGCTATGTCCTCCAAGTTGCGGGCTTGAAATTAATTTCAAGAGAATAAAAAACAACCGTAAAATCAAATTTTATACTTTGTGCGAAGTTGAAAAGATTTCGGGGAGCCCGGGCAATTACGATGTCGCGGTCAAACAGAATCCCCGATACGTGAACGCGAATTGTACGGCCTGCAACGATTGCGTGGATGCATGCCCGGTTGAACGGGAGAGTGAGTTCGATCTTGGGATGAGTAAGACAAAGGCTATTTACAGGCCTCATGAGATGTCATTCCCGATGAAATACGTTATTGACGACTCTGTCTGTAAAAAGGATGAATGTGCAAAATGTGTCGATGCTTGTAGCTACAATGCTATTGACCTGAGTATGGGGCCGAAAACCTTTGACCTGAAGGTTGGTTCTGTTGTGATCGCAACGGGCTGGAAGCCGTACGATGCCACAAAACTCGACAAGCTCGGATTTGGACAGCTTAAGAACGTAATAACCAACATGATGATGGAACGGTTGGCCGCGCCCAATGGACCTACCAAGGGCAAGATAGCACGCCCGTCAGGCGGGGGGATATCAAGCGTTGCCTTTGCTCAATGCGCCGGCTCCAGAGATGAAAATCATCTTCCGTATTGTTCATATATCTGCTGTATGGCCTCGTTGAAGCAGGCCACCTATATCAGGGAACAGTATCCTGACGCAAAAATTTACATTTTTTATATTGATATTAGGTCGCCTGGTGATCGGTATGAGAAGTTTTACAAAAAGGTCAAGGAAGACAAGAATATCTTTTTTATTAAAGGAAAGGTGGCTGAGATCGAGGAAGGTTCGACAGGTGTGATAATTATTGCAGAAAATGCATTGACAGGGGAAAAGATGCGGCAGGAAGTTGATATGGCGGTACTTGCTACCGGTATGATGCCTACAGGAGCGGAGACAAAGATTTCAGGTGATATAACTTATAATGAAGACGGATTTATTATTGCCGACCTTGAAAAAGGGGGGATCTTCGCGGCCGGGTGTGCCAAGAAACCGGCTGATGTTATGGCGTCCGCACAAAATGCTACCGGAACAGCGCTTAAGGCCATTCAAACTTTGGTGAGGAGGTAACTAAATGGACAAAAAATACGGAGTATATATATGCACGGGCTGTGGGATCGGAGACGCCCTTGATATAGAGAGACTGTCTAAGCTGCCACAGAAGGAATACAATGTGGAGATCTGCAAGACGCACGGCTTTTGCTGCGGTCCGGAGGGCGTAGACCTGATAAAAAAGGACATTGAGGGAGAAGGTGTCAATGCTATTATAGTGGCGGGATGCTCCCCTCGAGTCAATCAGGACGTGTTTGATTTTGGCTCGGATAAGATTGTTGAGAGAGTTAACCTGAGAGAACAGGTCGTTTGGTGCCACGACTTGGCGCCTGTGGAAGCGGGAGAAGACGCGGAAGCATCAGAGGCGGAGTCGGCTCTCAAGGAAGGCGTTAATTTGCATACACAGTTCATTGCGGAAGATTACCTCCGCATGGGTATTGTAAAGGCGCAAAAGTCTGAACTTCCCGAACCATACCTCCTTGAGACCGTAAGCAAGAAGATACTGGTCATGGGCGGCGGGATCAGCGGCCTGACAGCAGCCATTGAGGCAGCCAACACAGGGTATGAAGTAACCCTTGTGGAAAAAGAATCCTCTCTTGGCGGGTATGCAGCCAAGCTGCGCAAACAAATTCCAATGTCTAATCCGTTTACGGACCTGCAAGCCCCGATTATCCAGGAAAAGATCAAGGCGGTTGAGTCGCATCCGAAAATTGAAATTAAGACCAATACCGTGGTTGCCAGGATTGCCGGTGAGCCCGGGGATTTTACGGTGACCCTTAAAGCACCGGGTGAGACTATTGAATTTGATGTGCCTCAGTTGGTCACGCAGACGCATGATGAAGAGGGCAAGGAACTTACCAAGGAGCAGACTGACGAACTATATAACGAGCTCAATAAGGGGCGGGCCGACATCCTGACATTCGATCCAAACGGAGAAAAATTTGGCGCTGTTATACTGGCCACCGGATGGAAGCCTTACGACGCGTCCGAGTTTGAAAACCTGGGGTTTGGAAAGTACCAGAATGTTATCACCAATGTCATGATGGAAGAACTTGCCGCCAACGGACGAATTACACGGCCTTCTGACGGCAAAGAGGCTAAGAGTGTAGTCTTTATTCAAAATCCGAACGGCGATGACGACAGCGACTTTCCATTTGCATCTTCGGTCACCAGTCTTGTGGCCTTGAAGCAGGCAAAGTATGTCCGGGAAGACAGTTCTGACGCAAAAGCCTATGTGATTTATCAACACATGAGAACTCCCGGTCTTTATGAGAACTTTTACAAGAGTATGCAGCAGGATGATGGCATATTCCTCACAAAAGGGAAGGTGTCCTCAATCACGGAAGAAGGTGATGGAAGTCTTGCGGTAGAGGTGGACGACAACCTCCTTGGTGAAAAGATAAGAATAAATGTTGACATGGCGGTGCTGGCGACCGGTATGGTCCCGACGACAAAAGACGACGCGATTGTGAACCTGGCATATCGCCAGGGCCCGGGATTTCGTGATATCGGCCAGTTTGACGGATACGCTGATTCAAACTTTATCTGCTTTCCGTATGAAACTCAAAGGACAGGGATCTATGCCGCGGGCTGTGTGCGGCAGACTCTTACAATGGCTGACTGTGTAGAGGACGCTACAGGCGCCGCGCTAAAGGCGATTCAGTGTGTGGAGTCGGTGAACCGGGGCGTGGCAGTGCATCCCAGATCGGGTGATTTGACATATCCTGACTTTTTCTTTCAGAGATGCACACAATGCAAGCGGTGCACGGAAGAGTGTCCCTTTGGCGCGCTTGATGATGATGAAAAGGGCACCCCGAAACCGAACCCGGCACGATGTCGAAGGTGTGGCACTTGCATGGGGGCATGCCCGGAACGAATTATCAACTTTGCCGATTACAGCATTGATATGATCGGCTCGATGATCAAGGCAATAGAAGGGCCGACCGAGGATGACTACGATCCGGTGCCGCTCAGAGTGATTGTGCTTGTAGGTGAAAACGACGCCTATCCTGCTATAGATATGGCGGGTATGAATCGCCTGAAGTATTCACCCTACGTGCGTTTTATTCCGGTAAGATGCCTGGGATCGGTTAACACGGTGTGGATCAAAGATGCCCTGTCGAGCGGTCTTGACGGTATTCTTCTATTGGGATGTCAATTTGGCGATGATTATCAGTGCCATTTTGTCAAAGGGAGTGAACTCTGTGACCGTAGGATGGAGAACGTGGCTGAAACCCTGAAGAGTCTGGCCCTGGAGCCTGAAAGGGTTGAACTTAAGCAGGTTTCCATAACAGACTATGACAAGATCCCTGAGATAATAAATAAATTTGTGGAAGCAATCGACGAGGTTGGTCCTAATCCGTTCAAAGGTTTCTAAGGAGGTATGAAGATGGCGGCAGAGTCTGCAAAAACAGTGACAACAGTGGAGCCTGATCTTGACTTTATCAAAGCATTGAAAAAGTCGGGAGGGGATACCCTGAAAAAGTGCATGCAGTGCGCTAATTGTTCAGTGGCATGCCCCTTGGCCCCTGATTCCAAACCGTTTCCGAGGAAAGAGATGATATGGGCCGGATGGGGGTTGAAAGACAAACTGGCTGCGAATCCCGATGTCTGGTTGTGTCATCAATGCAACGACTGTTCCCTGTACTGTCCCAGGGGGGCAAAGCCAGGGGACGTTTTGGCGGCAATCAGAAACATGGCCATCAGGGAGAATGCATTCCCGAAGTTTCTCGGAAATATAGTGGCTGAAAAAAAATATCTACCCTTGCTGTTTATCGTGCCGGCGGTATTGTTTTTTCTGATCCTGAGCGTTACCGGGCATCTTAATATCCCGGCAGGAGAAGTGGTTTTCTCCAAGTTGCTTCCTGTTATGTATGTAGATACCGTATTTGTGCCGACTGCCTTCTTGATGGCGTTTTTCGCGTTTAAAGGGGTTATGAATTTCTGGAAGTCGCTTGTAGACGCCGATGCCAAACAGGGGACAAAGCGATACCTTACACCACCGCTTCCCCATTTCGTTAAAATGTATATTCTGCCTGTAGTGTCGGATATCCTTACGCATGTCAGATTTAAGAAATGCGGCTCGAACAGAGACAGGTATACTGCCCATCTCGGCATATTTTACGGGTTTGTGGGTCTGTTTATTGTGACTAATGTCGTGATGGTCGGACACTATATTTTTCATATAGATACGCCATTTTCGATGGTAGGCCCTGTGAAACTCCTTGCGAACTTCAGCGCCATTATCCTGTTCATTGGAACGACATTGGTAATTCGAAACCGGATGGCCGACGCGGATGATCCGGGGGCGAGTGGGAGCAGTTATTCTGATTGGTCGCTGCTCTGGGTGATCTACGCGGTTACCATAACCGGAATCCTGTCACAGGTGCTACGCTTGTCAGGCATAGCAGTACTTGCATATCCGATGTATTTTGCGCATCTGCTATGTGTGTTTTGCCTGTTTATTTATCTTCCCTATTCCAAGTTGGCCCATCTTCTTTACCGGACAACTGCTATGGTATACGCGAAATATACGGGGAGAGACTAACAGCGTAGAATTTCCATTCAATATAAGTACAAATAAAAAGCGAGTTCCCTTGAACAGGGGACTCGCTTATTTTGTTATAACCAAGATTTTTTGATAGCTCATTAATTCAAAGGAGGAAAAATAATGGCAAAAGCCAGTGCGCGTCACATTTTAGTGTCTTCTAAGGAAAAATGCGAAGAACTCAAGTCACAGATCGAAGCTGGGGAAGATTTTGCGAAAATGGCCGAGAGCCATTCCCAATGCCCATCGGGTAAACAAGGTGGAGCTCTTGGTGAGTTTTCACCCGGCCAGATGGTCCCGGAGTTTGATAAGGTAGTTTTCAGTGCAGAATTGGGAAAGGTTCATGGCCCGGTAAAGACCAATTTTGGATATCATCTTATTGAAATCACGAGTCGCACGGAGTAATAAAACGCAATTCGGATTTGTAAAAATGCCGAACAATTCAGAAGCAGAGCCGTGTGACCCTATAAGATCTTCCTTGTGTGTTGTATTATCAACCCGCGACACTATACCCTCGTATTAAAATTATCAACTCCTTTTCGGGTACCCCGGAGCCAACCACCGTGGCCTCGCGGACCTGGTCGAGTACTTTCATCGAATGAACTCTCTTTCTGTTTTATTTTTTTCAAAAAAATATCAAGCGTTGACATAATACAATAATTTTGTAATGATTTTTGCAATGTAAGGTGGCGTTTTCCGTATTATAATACGGAACTTGGTCCTTATAATCTATGTTCAACTTAATAAATATAAAGTTAGGAGCATCTCATGTCAGATGAATCAAAAAAATAGAAATTCAAAATTATTTTGAACAAACTCCTGATGGTTGGCGGGCTATAGCAACTCCAATATTTTTATACAACGAATATTTTGGGACGAAGGCTCTGTGTTTGATAAGTTTCACGAATATGACGTGATTAATTATATAAAACAAAATGTTGGACAAAGAATTAAGATAACTACCAAAGGGTTACAACAAGAGAGCGATTGAAAAAACAAAGTCGAACCTGTCAGTTCAGCAGACAGCCAGGGCTGTGTGTCTTTTAACTTCGCATAAATTGTGTGTTTAGTGGTTAGCCGTCCCCTTTGGTTTTGGCTCATTGTCCTGCCTGCGGCTGACTTTTGCGTTATATGCAATTGGAGACGGAAGAAATGTTACAAGTTGGATATATCTTTCTCGGGTTTTTATTCGGCATCCTATCAATGCTTATTGCAAAAAGGCTCCAAACGAAAGAGGACAAGCAAAAGAACGAAATTGAAATAATCTCTGAAACCTTGAAATATCTGTTCCAAACAAAACAGACATACAACAATCTTCTTGCTGACAGATCGTTAGTTGATAAGAGCCTCGAGGAATTCCCTAAAAAAACAACTGAACTTGAAAAACAGATGTACGCTCGATTCGATAGAGAAATTGAGAGAGACTTCTTTCCCCAATTGATGTTTCATTCCTTTCAACTCAATAGGATAGAGGATAAGTCGTTTTGGAAAGATTTCGAGAAGCTGATGGGTAAGTATGAAGCATTAGGAAAGATGATAATAGGACAAACAGGTATGGATAGAATTTCGGAACTAAATATTGAGCTTATGGAATTAATTAAGAAATTTGTAGAGAAATGCCTCGCTAAGGCAAAGGTATAGCATAACAAGCGCTTGCACAGGTAGATTCCCCCCTTGAGGGGGGGGTGGGGGGTGTCAGGGTAAGAGATGCCATGTCTTACAGAAAGATAATTACATATAATCCGAAATTAAAAGAACTATCAAGGCAGTTGCGAAAGAACAGTACCTTGGCTGAAGTCTTGCTTTGGAATCAGATTAAGAAAAAACAAATTCGAGGATATCAATTTTTGCGCCAGAAACCGATTGACAATTATATCGTGGATTTCTTTTGTTATGAGCTGATGTTGGCAATTGAAATAGATGGTGAAACACATAATTATAAAGTCGAAAAAGACCAGATTAGGCAGAAGCGTTTAGAGTTACTTGGAATTAACTTGCTTAGATTTTTAGATATTGATGTTAAAAGAAACATGAATGGAGTTCTACTATCCCTTAATACTTGGATAAATAATTTTGAATTAGCTAAATAAAACACCCCCCCTTACCCCCCTCAAGGGGGGAATTAAAATCATTCGGGGACATTAACCCAATTTGGGGGACTCCTTCTTCTTCAAAGGCGGTATAGCATGTGGCAATTTTATTGTTCCAGTTTTTGAGATACTTGAATATTCAGATGGATCACTGTTTTTCAGGGTTTTTGAAGAGATAACAATGGGAAACATCAGAAAGGCGAACTTTGGGGAAGGATAACGAAATGCCAAAATATTACACTGTAGAAAAAACAGAAGAACTTGAATTGCTGACTCAGGAGATTAATAATCTGCAAGTCAGGATTGATGAAAAGAAGTCTTTGCGCCTGGAACGCTGGGAACCGGTTATGGAAAAACTGAAAATGGAATGGACTTATGACTCCAATGCAATTGAGGGCAGCACACTGACATTGGGTGAAACCATCTTTTTTTTGAGAGAAGGGCTAACTGTAGAAGGAAAACCTTTAAAGGATTTCCTGGATGCACGCAATCATATTGATGCGATCGATTTCCTGTATGATGTAATCAGTGATAAACGTCCGATTACAGAGGGACTGATTAAAGAGATCAATGCCCTGCTGCTGAAAGGGATTGAGTATACTGACGCGGTTGATTC
>JAUWMN010000270.1 GCA_030613165.1 Desulfobacterales bacterium | reverse complement strand
GAATCACAACCAACAATCTGCCTTATCAATTATCTTTAGAAAAATTATGCGGTTATACCCTAATTGAACCAAAGCTCAATTAGGAAGGGGTCAGGGGTCAGTGTTTAGGTCTATACCAGCTCCACTTCCTGCTTATCCTCAAACAACAAAAAACGGTACTTCTCAGGTAGCGGTTTACCTTCTTTCAGATAGCGATTAATATCTCTTATCTCATTATCCGTCAGTTTCATCTGCTCGCCTTTTCAATACATTCTCTTCTATTTCTACCCATCAATTTTGTTCAGTGCATGTGAGTAAAAAATATAACATATTGGGTTAATGGCTGGTATGAGTGCCAGCGAAACACCAGTCGCTTTCCACCCAAATGATAGAGGAGCTCACTGGTGCCTTGTCGGCTGCTGCCCAGTAAAATCTATTCGGAACTGACTTCGGGCTTTGGTTCTGAATGAGCTTTAATGACCATTCTGAACACACCTTGGTCTATTTCACCATTGGAGAACTTGATGGTGTCTCCATAGGATAAAGGAACTTCGAAAAGGTCGTGCTTCCAAGCATAGCCGTTACCCCATTTCGATACAATTCTATTCCTCTCTATTCTTCCATAATGCTTAGCGACGTCTCCATCAAAATAGACTACAATAATATCAGATTCCTTTTGTTCATCATGTAAAGATATGAAGCCTTCTGAAATCAAGCCACGACCTATGTCTTCAAAACAACCAGAGTTTTTCATAATAAGATTCACTAATATTTTACGCAAGTCACTTGGAAGTATATCCTTAAAAGCATATAATAAACAATCATCACTGTCGAAGAAAGCTGGATTCTGATTTAGGCTTATGTTATGCGGATAAATACTCTGCAAAGCGGCAATACGTTCGATGTGCTTCTTTGGAAACCCATGAGTTGCTTCGTCCAATTTCTGCCTCAACTCGACTATGTTCATCACGTTATCATATCCCCAATATGGATATTTTTTTATACGTTTTTAAAAATTGAAGCTCCTCTAACGAATTGGTCACCGACGCGAGATTTCGAGCGGTAACGAGAACCTCGGCATCCTTTAGCCGGGACTGCCTATGGTCGCATCTTAAATATTAAGTATTCGTCCTCTTTGCTCGTTTGGGGAAGATACCACAGATCCCTTGAATTTTAGTTCTTGACTTTATCACGGTCATTGGACCAGCAAAAATAGCTGATAGCTCAAGGCTCAAAGGAGAAAAACCAAAAAAGCTCCATGACTTAGGGAAATATACCCTTATCCATTTGAAATGTCCAGAGATTTTGGGCAAGGTATCAGGTTGATATTCTTCTCACCGGTCTTGCACTCAACCGCGAACAACGGCAGTCCTTCTTGTAGGACAACATAGTAATATCACTACAACACGATTTTACTCATGAGTAAGGTAGAGTATATATGAAAGATGAGACCGTTGCCAAACCGCATTGATTCTGGTATCGTTCTATTCATGGTTATGCCACCGTTCCAATTGCCTGATTTGATACTTGCGTCTGCATCGCCCCGGCGTCGAGATTTGTTGAAAAGAATAGGATTGACATTTTCCGTGGTTCCGAGCGCCATTGATGAAGCAACTGTTCGCGCGGACTCTCCGGCAGAACACGTCCGGAAACTCTCAAAGGCAAAGGCTGTTGATATTGCGCAACGCTATCCAAAGAGTTGGATACTCGGCGCTGATACAATTGTTTTCATCAATGGCAATATCCTTGGCAAGCCGGCAAATCCGGATGAGGCCCGAGAGATGTTGCGGCAATTAAGCGGCGCGACGCATAAGGTCTTGACCGGATACTGTTTGATGAACCGCACACACAACCGATCCTTTTCTGAAATAATAGAGACCGAAGTTGAATTTAAGGACCTCGCAAAGCGCGAAATCGAGTGGTATATTGAAACAGGTGAGCCTTTTGACAAGGCAGGGGGGTACGCGATACAAGGCAGGGGGGCATCTTTAGTCAAGCGTATCTCAGGGTCGGTTACCAATGTTGTAGGACTCCCGCTTTGTGAGGTAATCGAAACCTTTAAAAAGGCAACCCAGCAACCAGTAACCAGCAACCAGTAACGAGAATGCCAAACAATATTAACAACAATCTGAATAATATCAAAAAAAGAATAGAGGCTGCTGCTATGCGGGCAAAGCGCGATCCGAACACAATCCGTTTGATCGCTGTCAGCAAGATCGTACCCGCAGACCTCATTCGGGAAGCCGTTGCAGCAGGTCATTCTCTGTTCGGCGAAAATTACATCCAGGAAGCCCGGTCTAAGATTGAGTCGATCGGGCGTAATAACATCTCCTGGCATTTTATCGGCCATCTGCAGACGAACAAGGCAAAGTACGCGGTACGGCTGTTTGATATGATCCACTCCGTAGACAGTATCAATTTAGCCCGAGAAATAGACAAACGCGCTAAAAAGGAGAACAGGGTTATACCGCTCCTGATTCAGGTCAATATAGCTGAAGAAGCCACTAAATACGGTGCCGGTACGGATGAGGTCATTTCTCTGGCCCGAAAGATTGCGCCTTTTGAAAATCTTTCAGTGCGTGGTTTGATGACCATGCCCCCGTATTTCAACGAACCGGAAAAGGTACGTCCCTATTTCAGAGAATTGAAGAACCTTCAGGTCAGGATACAGGGGGAAGGGATACCTAATATTCGCATGGAAGAGCTTTCCATGGGGATGACCGGCGATTTTGAGACAGCCATCGAAGAAGGAGCCACCATGGTACGGATCGGTACGGCTATTTTTGGAGCGCGAAGGTGCAGCTTTTCAGAAAAAGAATTTGGACACGGATGAACACAGATTAACACGGATTTTAATGTATTATAATGATCTGTGCTTATCTGTGGGAATCTGTGTCCCAAAAAAAATTTTTCTTAGAACTATATAACCAATGAAGACTTTACTCCACATATGCTGCGCCCCATGCGCTATCTATTCCTTGAAAACACTTCG
>JAUWMN010000032.1 GCA_030613165.1 Desulfobacterales bacterium | reverse complement strand
CCTCCCAGCTTCACCGCACGGTCTCCCGTGCCGATAACCACGGTCCTAACAGGAGGAGCTGAGGCCTCTCCGATCTCTTCTTTCACATCATCGGGTATACCCGGGCAGGCGTCAAGTTCAGCCTGACCTGCCGCCAACTTCATGGCAAATGCCAGGCAGGTAGGAACTCCACACTTTCCGCAATTCGTCTTGGGCAGCTTCTTATATATCTCTATTCCTGAAAGTCCCATCTTTATTCTTCTCCTTTATTTTACTCATTACTAAAATTAGGACACAGATTTTCACAGATACACACAGATAACTATTTTTTAAAAACCTTATATATGGGAACAAAAACTCGTAACACGTAACACGCAACATTATATTGAATATCCTGATAATCTGTGTTCATCTGTGTCCAAAATAGTATAGTGAGTTTACATCAACGGATCCATCGTAAGCGCGGGATGACCTTTCTCCTCAAGAAATGGAAAAATCTCCTCTTCCGTGGTTCCCACTGTTTCATCGGCTATCATGTCAAGGAAATCCGGAATCCCCATTTCCTCGCATATCGGTTTTACCCGTTCGGCGATCTCCTCTTTCAACATCTTGGGAAGCCATACCACACGCTTCAGACCGCCTTCGGCCTTGAGAAACTTCGCACTCCCCATATAATGCTTGCTTACCCCAAGAAAACCAGGGGTCTGATTTCCACCGCCAACCATTCCGGCCAGAGTGGTAAACTTCATCCCGCACGGAGTCATCCCCCTAAAGTCCCTGTTCACCACCATAACTCCATTGCACAGAGGGAGAATTGTCGCGATACATTCAAAGCACCCGCACGCGGTCATGGGAAAATTCATCAAGCTGTAAGCGCTCACCTGTTCCACTGCCTGGCGCGAAGCCTTTAAGATAAAAGCATTGATCCCTTTCCACTGGCCCTGTACGGGATCAAGGCATTCTTCCTTAGCAATCGGCTGATTAGGACCTGTGGGGTTGATCTCATAGGAGGCCTTGCAGTCGAGCCAGTTGTAGGCGCCGCACATCCCGGTCCGTTCCGGAGTAACCACGCAGACGTGACTCGGGGCAAAAGACTGACACAGCGTACATGAATAATAGGTCTCTTCTGTTTCGTCGGACATCCCTTCAACCCGTTTATCCCGCTCTCTATATACCTTCTTGGACAGGTCCATGACCTCTTTGACCTTATCTTCCTCGGTGTAAATCTTTACCTGGACCTTATCAAGAATACCTCCAAAATCCTGGTGGTACTTGGCATGCATGACCGTCCCAAGATGTTTTAGCAAGAATCCTTTTTCAACGGCCGCCTTGCCTACCCTGATCCACATAATATTTCTCTGTCCGATATGCATAATGCCCTGGACATAGTTGACCAGATGGTGAATCTGGCGTTCCAGGATCGGCTCAAAGTCCGACTGCATCTTCCGGCCGGCCACCTCGATCAGCATGGCAAAGGGGAGCTTATCTCCCTCCTTGACCTGATCCAGATCCGGACCGATCATCTCAACCTTTCCGTCTTCAACCTCGGACATATCCTTTGAAACGGTCAGCTCAACTCCCAGTGTTCGACCACCGCCGCATTCAAAAAAGAGGTCATCCTTTCGGATACGCTCGCCTTCAAACGCGGGTCCATAAGACATGGGGATATCTACCTTGGTCACTGAGACCTTCAACCCCCGAACCTCGATTGCCTTGGCAACTATCTCATCGTGCGGAATATTGCTGACTACATGTTCGTAGGTACAAACCCCGGTCGGGAGGATCTCGGGAATCGGCGTATCAGCTATGGTGGGGAAACCCCAGTTAATGGCGCCGGCCGCATTGGCGTACCACTCATCAGTTACAGTCCCAAGCGGCATTGCAAAGGCAAAAATTCTGTCTTTATTATAAAGAAGGTTTGCCGCGAAATCCCCAGGCTTAACTCCGCCAAACGACATAGCCGCGCGCGTCGCAAACCCTATGGCAAATACGGTTGCGGTATAGCTCGACCCAAAAGAGACTAAGCGAGTCGGCCAACCAACCTGAACTCCGGCTTCCACCAACTGCTCTGACATGGTTTTGCCTTCGTGATCGGCGCACATGAACACATACAGGTTCTTTTCTTGAAGCTCTATCGCTATCTTTGCCGCGATCTCGGCGCTCGGCGCGGCCCCTAATATGGCAGCGAACCCAGGTGCGCTGCCATCGACGAATTCCACTCCGCGTTTTCGCATGATAACGTCATCAGCGGCCCCCAGCCAAATATTGTCAGGCAGCGGGTCCTCTCCCTGTGTATAACAATCAGGCTCCTCTAAATATCGTATAGCCTCAATGATCTCTTCCGCGAAAAAGGTAGCCATGCCGGCTTCCAGCGCGGGAGCCAGATAAGGAAGCCAAACCTTCTCCGATACCGGTGGTGGAACAAGCTCCTTGCACTTGTCGAGCACCTGTCGGGCATCTCCCAAGGTCTTCACAGGAATACCCAACATACCATAAATAATTGGAAGATAATATGTGGTGTTAGGGAATCCGATCTCCTGATCGAGCCCCCACTTTTTCACTGCTTCCTCGTATTTTGCCTCTGCCGTACCCACAATATTGTGGGCGCCTCGAATAGCTGCGGAACAAATTATCTTAGACACGGTTTTTCTCTCCTCAAGTCATTAAATCCTGAACTGATTCTTTGACTAATTTGATCGCCTCTGGATGTCTCATTACCAGGATATCCGCTCCGGCAAGGAGCACACACTGAGCCGTCAAAGCCTCCATCAGTATACCTCTTTTCTTTTGGTCCCCCAAAAGCGGCGCTTCTGTTTCAGTTACTTTTACCTCTTTTGTCTTCCACACCTCTTTGGCAAGGTTCGCAAGGATGGGGAACTGAAGTCGTTCGTCTTCCTGGGTCAGCGCGGCCGTCCGTATACGTTCCATTACGCTGTAGCAATACTCAAGTCCGTATCCCAAGGCTCCGGTCGTTGGATCAATCAGGATCTTATCATCGGGAACATTTAAGTTGCCCAAAAGGATATTAAGCTGCTTGGCCAGGTTTATGTCGATCGGAGTCGATGCGACCACTGTATGTTTGTAACCAATCGCCGTCGCGCCGATCTGCCGATAGTTTCCTTCCGAAACCGGGCCTATAATCAGATTCTTCCCCTCGCATGCCTCGCACACCGCCTTTAAGACCTCGGTATCCTTATCCACGTTGCTACATCCCCACACAATCAGGGGTACGTCCACTGCAGCGGACACCTTTTTAGCGATTGCGGCAGCTTCGTCAGCCGACGTATTTTGAGCATTTGGATCAGTGCTGGCAAGCTGCAACGCGATCATATCAGCCCCATAAACATCAATGCACTTTTTGGCCCATGCCACAGGGTCCTGAAGCACGTCGGCAAAGGGTTCCAACACGGTCTCAGGCCACTCCTCAGGCGCGCTGTCATATACCTCCATGGCTATTTTCGGAGGATTCGGCATCGCGCCTTCAAACAGATGAAATGGATAAGACGACTCTCCGCCAACAGTGATGGTCTTCCCCTCCTGTCCCAGCGAAATCTCTTTTATATTTCCGGCATAAGCAATCTTTGGTATTTCTACGGACAATTTATTTACCCCCTTATCATTTATCATTTATCTGTCATTGATCATTTATCATTTATCATTAATCATTAATCATTAATCATTAATTATTCGTTGCTGATTGTTAAGCACCCAATATCACCTAATTTTGTGCAATTACAGGAAATAATCTTTTTTATCTATTAAGTGATCAATGTCAAATGATAAATGCCAAATGATAAATGAATCAGCTCACACTCGGTCTAGGCAGCAACCCTGCCCGTTTAGCAATCTCCGGCACAGCGCTCTCCCACTCAATCGCCATGATATGGACGCCCGCCACACCTTCTATCTCTTTTACCTGGTTAATAATGTCCACACAGATGTTAATCCCCTCTTCCCGTACGTCCTTCTTAGCATCTTTGGCGCCCTTAAGACGTGCTATCACCTCATCAGGAACATCAAGGCCCGGGACGTTATTTTTCATGTACTTGGCCATCCCGATCGATTTGGGGGGAGTCACTCCCGCCATTATGTAACATTGCTCATGGACCCCTAAATCCCTGACAGCCTGCATCCATGCGGTAAACTTTTCGAGGTTATACACAAGCTGTGTCTGAACAAACTGTGCGCCCGCGACGACCTTTTTTGCCAGGCGAAGAGCCCTGAATTCAAACGGATCTGCAAACGGGTTGGCAGCAGCTCCCAGGAAGAACTTTGGTTCCGTCCCCTTGAGTTCTTCTCCGCATTGAAAGACCTTGTCGTCACGCATATTTTTTACCATCTGCAGGAGCTGAACGGAATCCATATCAAAAACACCAACAGCGTTTGGGTGGTTTCCAAACTTGTGGTGGTCACCGGTCAGGCAGAGTAAATTTTTCATCCCTAAAGCAGACGCGCCAAGGAGATCGCTCTGAATGGCAATACGGTTCCGGTCCCTGCAGGTCATCTGCGTGACGGGCTCTAACCCTTCCTCCATCAGTATGACGGATGATGCGATACTCGACATCCTGACAATGGCGGTTTGACAGTCGGTAATATTGACTGCGTCAACGCAACCTTTGAGAAATCTTGCCTTGGTTCGAATGACTTCCGCATCGGCATTTTTGGGAGGGCCCAGTTCTCCTGTTACGGCAAATTGTCCGGATTTTAACACCTTTTCCAAGTTACTCCCTGATTTCATAGCTTCAGATCCTCCCGGACGATTTTTCTGGGACCGCCGTGTAAACTGCTGGACCAATCCTTCACCGGAAAGATATCCTTCAGTTTTTCCAATTGATTTAATCCCTTCAAACGATCATAGATCAACTGCCACACGCAGGCGACATTCGGGCTAATCTCGCATTTTCCGTTCTGTGATCCTCCACAGGGGCCATTTAATAAACGCTTAGAACACCGGGCAATGGGACAAAGTCCCCCGGTTCTGTCGAGTACACAGTCTCCGCAGCCCGCGCACCGTTCCGACCATACTCCCTGTTCCTCTGAAACACCCATGAAACTGGTGTTAAGCGCGGGAAGAACCGGGGTCTTGGGATACATGTCAGCCAAGTAATTGACTCCGACACCACAGGCCATTGAAAGAATAGCGTCATAGTTGCCTGCTTCATCCTTCAACCCTTCCAGATACTCAGTGTCGCATTGCCGGGTGAGGGTCTTTTCTACTGTTTCAATCGGCTCTCCCCCTTTTTTGCGATCGATCCGAAGGATCGAGGCAAGGATCTCAACCTCTTTTTCCCCTCCGGCAGAACATACGCTCACACATCCGCCGCACCCCAGGATCAGGATCTTTTTCATCCCTTTCAGCATTCCGACGATTTCCTGGATAGGTTTTCTCTCTCCGACAATCATTATTCTATTTCCCCTTTAACGGACTGGGTCCTAACCTTTTGATCCGTTCGGTCATCTCTTTAGCGACTTCAATAAATCCTCGATTCGGCTCGCGGGAGATCATATACATCTCTACGCGTTCAGGTTTTATATTCAGTTGAGCTAAAACATCTTTCACGTAATCGACCCTCTTCTTTGCAATCTGGCTCCCTCGGATGTTATGGCAGGTATCTTCCCAGCAACCCGCTACGTAAACTCCATCCGCGCCCTGTTCAAATGCCTTTAACAGCCTGGTTATGCTGATCCTGCCGCTGCATGGAAGTATCTCTAATCGGACATTTTCCGGGAATCCCAGCCGAGGCAGATTCTGCAAATCCTGGGAGCACGCGTACGCGGTATAATGGCAGCAAAAAGCTACAATATCCGGTTGGTTTACATCATTCATAATTCCCTCGAGAGCAAAAATTCACACGAGGCAAACTGCCTCACATCTTGAGATGTCTGTAATTCAATAGCCTTGGCCGGGCACTCGGACACACAGATCCCGCAGGCCACACACTTTACCGGTTCAATATGGGCGACGCTATCTTCTCCCACATAGGGAACACCAAAGGGGCACACCCGAACACACGTGAGACACGCCACGCAACGTTTTTCGTCTACAACAGCCAATTTCCCCATTTCACCCAATGTTTCCGCATCCACATAGCCATCCCGCAAGGCCAAAATCCTCAACGCCTTGATCACATCGTTAAAGCTTACATCCTGAGGACACACAAACTTACAGGTTTGGCACCCTGTGCAATACCAGATCAAATCAGAGGAAAGAAGACGATTTTTCAGACCGAGTGCGATCATATGCAGGATCTTTCTCGGATCGAATTCCGGGATTACCTGGCTGACCGGACACGTCCCGGTACAGCTTCCGCACGCGTAGCATTCCTTGACATGCTTACCTTCCGGAAGTTCCGCCACTTCAAACTTGAATCGCGGTTCTAATTCATCTCTGTCTATTGCCATAATTTCCTGCTCTAATAAGTGCCTAAAGTTTGAAGTGCCTAAAGTGAACTAAAGTTAAGGATTTCAACCATTATAACTTTAGGCACTATTTGGTTATTGACAACTGGCCATCAGTCTCTGTCACTAATCCCTTTTTGCTGAACGCGGACACATATTTTTCAATATCTGAAGCCGCCGCCCCAACCTTCTTGGTCAGGTCGTCTAACGAAATTGGCCCTTCTTTTTCAATGCGTAGAATTGTTTCATTTTTAGCCGTTTCGGTAGCTATCATACTTACGAGCTTTTCCTCGACCTTATCTTTAATAGTCTGCTCGGAATAATCCCCGTCTTTACGGAAGCCCTTGGTAAGTTTGCCGAATCCGGTTCGCAATTTTGCTTGTTCTAAAGCGCTTCTTGCTGCCAAAAGCTTAAATTGCAACTCATCCTTAGTGATATCCTCGGCTTCCCCGAGTGGACCAATCGACTTGATCTTACTGGTAAAATCAGTAATCAGTTGGACAAAGAGCGGAGCTTCGGCCGCTGAAGCCCATTCCAATGCAAACCGGTTACTATTGATTCCGATCTTTGTCAGCATCTTTCTGGCAAGTTCGGCTGTTATCATGGCGTCGTAATTACCAACCTGGTAATGACATTCCCCCAGGTGTCAGCCACCTACAAAGACCCCGTCCGTTCCCGCGCAAAAGGCATCGATGATAAAAAGAGGATCCATCCTGCCTGTACACATCACCCGGATTGCTCTTACATTCGGGGGATATTGATAACGGGCCACACCGGCGGAATCTGCTGCCGCGTAACAGCACCAGTTGCACAAAAAACCAAGAATCTTAGGGTTAAACTGCTCGTGACTCATTTCTTCTCCTATTCACCGAAGGCCTTAATCTGAGATCTGATCTGTTCGGTGGTAAAACCTCCCATAGATATCGCCAGCTTAGGACAGTGGGACGCGCAGATTCCACATCCTTTGCACGACGCTGAGATGGTTTCTGCCTTTTTCTTCTTGCCTGCCTTGACCATTTGAATCGCCTGGTAGGGGCAGAGACTCGCACATATCCCGCACCCAATGCACATCTCGGGATTTACCCGTGAAACAATAGGCTCGACTGCCACAAATCCCTTTGCCAGCGGTATCGCTGCCTTGGCAACAGCAGATTTCGCCTGAGCGATCGATTCTGATATCGGTTTCGGAGCATGGGCAAGGCCGCACATATAGACTCCTTCCACGGAAAATTCAACAGGCCGGAGTTTGGCGTGCGCCTCCAGGAAAAACTTATCTTTGGTCACGGGGACCTTGAGGATCTTTGCCAGCTTATCCACTTCATTCGGCACTATTCCGACGCTGAGTACAAGGAGATCTGGTTGAAGGCTGATATCCTCATCAATCATCTCGTCAAAAAAGGTCACGGACAATTTGCCGTCCTTTTCTGTTGCCACCGGCGGTTTGCCCTTTTCATAGTGGACAAAAATGACGCCCCGTTCCCGTGCCTCTCGATAGTAGTCCTCCATAAGGCCATACGTGCGTATGTCTCTGTAGAGGATATAGACATTGGCATCCGGATTATCGTCTAAAATCCGCAAGGCGTTCTTGACTGCCTGGCCACAGCACACCTTGCTGCAATAGGAGAGGTCCTCTCCACGGGAACCAACGCATTGAATCATGACCACATCCTGGACCTCTTTGTCCATCGTGTCGGAAGACAGCATTCCTTCCAGTTCAAGCTGGGTCAGAACCTGTTTCGACCGACCGTAAAGATACTGCTTCGGCTCATATGGATGTCCTCCGGTGGCCAGAATAATCACACCATGTTCAAGGGTCTGTGCCCCTTTGGCAGAAGCAACGGTTGTGGTAAAGTTTCCTACATAACCTGACACGCTCTCAATCTCGGTTTCGGTATAGACTCGGATCAAGGAATGAGCCCCTATCTTCTGATCAAGCTCTTCCACAAGCTCCCGGGGGTCCTCACCCGAAAGTGTGGCGCTGAGCTTCCTCAGATTGCCACCAAGCTGATCTGATTTTTCTATGAGAAAGGTTTCAAAACCCTGGTCGGCCATGCTCAACGCGGCCGTCATTCCCGAAAGCCCCCCACCTATAACCAATGCTTTTGGAATGACCGGAACCTCCTGTTCCGGAAGCGGTTGCGAAAGTCGGTTCTTGGCAACCGCCATCCTTATCAGGTCCTTGGCCTTCTCAGTGGCCGCCTCCGGTTCACCAGCGTGTACCCAGGAGCCCTGATCTCTGATATTCACCATTTCGAACAGCGCACGGTTCAGTCCGGTATCACGCAGTGTTTCCTGAAACAACGGCTCGTGCGTGCGGGGTGTGCAGGCTGCAACGATCACACGGTTGAGGTTATGTTTTTCAATCGTTTCTTTTATGGTCTTTTGGGCGTCTTGAGAACAGTTGTAAAGGCTCTGGTCGGCAAAAACCACTCCGTCCAACGTTCCTGCGTATTCTCTCACAGAGACCACATCAATAACACCGGCAATATTGCTCCCGCAGTGGCATACAAAGACACCTATCCTCGGTTCATCCGCAATGGCAATCTCTTGGGGGTATTCCTTCTTTTCGACCTGGCTCCCCCTGGCATCCCTGAGCATGGAGTCAACTGAGGCTACAGCGCCGGTCGCCTCGGTAACACTCTCGGGAATATCTTTTGGACCGCCAAAGGCTCCGGCCACAAAAATCCCCGGCCTCGACGTCTCTAATGGCGCAAACGGATGAGTGGCACAAAAATCATACTTATTAATATCAACACCACAGGTCTTTGCCAGTTCATCAGCTCCTTCAGGGGCATCCAACCCGACTGAGAGGACAATCATGTCAAAGGATTCACCATGGTGAACACCCTTGCCGTCCACATATGCTACCCGTATTTGATCACCGTCTTCCCTAACTCCGGCGATACGTCCTCTGACAAATTTTAATCCGTACTTTTCCCTTGCCCGCTCCCTGGAGGCATCGAACTCTTTGCCCTGAGTCCTCATATCCATGTAAAAGATGCTGATGTCGAGTTCAGGATCATGTTCTTTTGCCACTGAGGCTTCTTTAACGGCATACATACAGCATACCGAGGAACAGTACCCATTACCGCAGGTCACGTCCCGTGACCCGATACACTGGAGAAATGCAATCCGTTTCGGGTGACGCTGATCCGAAGGTCTGATAAGCGACCCCTCTGTGGGACCTGCCGCGCTCGTCAATCGTTCAAACTCAAGGCTTGTAACCACGTCAGGGTATATGCCAAAACCGTAGCGCTCAAGGACCTCTTCATCAATCCTGCCGAACCCGGGAGCCAGTATGACCGATCCCACTGATAGCTCATGCTCTTCATCCGTTTGATTAAAATCAATAGCCTGTGCCTGGCAGGTCGAAACGCAGATGCGGCACATCTCATGATTGAGAAAAAGACACTCTCTCGGATCGATATAAAAACTCGACGGTATTGCCTGGGGATAGTCCTTATGCAGGTTCTTGGTCAGCGCCAATCCTTCATTGAAGAAATCGGCCGTTATGACCGGACAATACATGGTGCAGATCCCGCAGGCAGTGCAAAGGTCTTCATTGATATAACGCGGGGCAGTATGCACACGGGCAGTAAAATTCCCTGCTTCGCCTTGCACAGATTCCAATCGGGCGTTTGTCAAGATCTTGATGTTGGGAGACCGACCGGCCTCAACCAATTTAGGCCCGAGTATTCAGATAGAACAGTCATTGGTGGGGAAGGTCTTGTCC
>JAUWMN010000234.1 GCA_030613165.1 Desulfobacterales bacterium | reverse complement strand
CCCGCCGTGGCGGGGGTAACTGCCCAATGATAAGCTCATCAAAGACTTTTTACGAAACCATCAAGGTTTGACGGTTTCGTAAAAAGTCGCCAAACATCCTTTATTGTCATTCCCGCGCAGGCGGGAATCCAGTAATATCCGCTTGTTCTGGACTCCCGCCTGCGCGGGAGTGACAGAAAGTTGGACTTTTTACGAAACCATCAAGGTTTTGTCGACGCGAAGTTTTTCTCTGAGAAAAGAGGTGAACCACGAAGGTCTCTATTTTTCATTATATTGCAAAATGGTCTTGACTATTTTTCATTGGGGTGCTTAATAGTCATTATGGAGAAAAGGACACCCTATATCAAACTCTGGAATGCCCTTGCCAGTGACAAAAGCATGATTTTTTTAGCCGGGCCGCGTCAGGCCGGGAAAACCACGCTCGCGCAAATTATTTCCCGTTCATTTACAAATAATCTTTATTTTAATTGGGACATAGCTCAACACAGAATCCGCTTTTTTGAAAATCCAACCTTTTTTGAATCTGTCAAGCGCAAAGATTCATCAACGCCGTTGGTGATATTTGACGAGATCCACAAGTACAAAGACTGGAAAAATTATCTCAAGGGCGCCTATGACCAGTTTCATGACAAGTATCAGTTTCTTGTCTCCGGAAGCGGCCGGTTGGATATTTATCAAAAAGGCGGGGATTCTCTTGCCGGGCGTTATTTTCTCTTTCATTTATGGCCGTTCACTCTTGCCGAATTGGGAAAACAACAGACAACTATTGATGCCTTCCTGGATGACCCGCTGCAAATCAGTATGGAACATGCCGGTGAATTTAAAGAAATATGGGAGGGCCTGTCCGAATTGAGCGGGTTTCCGGAGCCCTATTTATCCGGAAGGAAAACAACCTATCGCCGCTGGTCAAATACCTATTCAAAGCAATTAATACGCGAGGACATTCGCGACCTTTCAGGCGTTAAATCCATAGGCGATATCGAGACCCTTTATTTGTTGTTGCCATCCAAAACAGGCAGCCCTCTTTCTGTTATGTCGCTGGCTAACGACTTACAGGTATCCTATAATTCGGTTCGGAACTGGTTATCCATTTTTGAAAGATTTTTCCTTGTGTTCAGTATCTCCCCCTGGACGGTAAAAATCACGCGGGCAATACAAAAAGAACGAAAAGTTTATTTGTGGGATGCGCCATCAATAAAGGAACCGGCAGCCCGATTTGAGAATATGGTCGCTTGTGAGCTCAAACGCGCGGTTACAGCGTGGCAGGATATGGGATATGGACAATTTTCACTCCATTTTGTGAAAAACAAAGAGCAGCAGGAGGTCGATTTCCTGTTAACACATGATCGGGAGCCATTTCTTTTGATCGAGACAAAACTGTCAAGCACGCAGCCTTCTAATGCGCTTAAAAAATTTCAAAACGCGTTAAATATACCGGCAGTGCAACTTATAAATAAAGGAGACGGATTTCAGGTACTGTCAAACGGGAAGCAGTCTCTCCTGATCGCTCCTGCCTGTCAATGGCTTGCCCGGTTGCCATAAAAAGGTCGGGAAGGCGAGGAGGCTAGAAAAGCCAAGGGGGCAAGTCTGCCCTTGAATTTACCAATTCCTGACGTCCCCCTTTTCCATAATCCGGTAGTTCCAGCTGCCGGGTAGTTGCGCTCCAGACAATGAGGCAAAATTCCCCACCGCAAAAGTTGCCTGTCATTGCTTGTGTAAAAAAGAACAATGTGTTTCAACGTATTTTATTGTTAAATCAATCTATTATATTTTACTTGCAATCAATTTATTTTTATTGTATGGTTTGGCACCAAAATCGCATTTAGACCAGGGATTAGCATATTCCGGATGGACACAAAGTTTCGCGACCGTTTCTGATCCGTTATTATATGCCGGCGAGGAAGGTTTATGCCAGTACCTGGTTCAAAGGGCAAAAAGCTAATTCTCATTGTTGATGACGATGAGGTCACAAGAGATGCTTGTTTCCAGGTTTTGTCAAAAGCGGGGTTCAAGGTATTGACAGTTTCGGACGGAAATGCCTGTCTATCCGAGGCGAAAAAATGCCGTCCTGATTTAGTGTTGATCGATCTGAACATGCCGGGTGTCTCCGGACTCGAGGTAATCGATTTGTTAAAAAAGGTAGATGCTATGATTCAGAAAGTAGTGATTACAGGAAGTACCGACATAGATCTGGATAAAGAGATAATAAGTAAAGGCAGGGCTTCCGGCTATCTCAAAAAACCATTTATCCCCGAAGAATTGAAAACAATCGTCCATAGGACTCTCGGAGCTCTATCTTGAATAAAGGTAATTGTCTGAAGCTTTTTTGCAAAATGTTTGTAGCCGATGGGGAGTACTTTTTAACCGCGTAGCGCAAGAACAGGGAGAGGATATTATGGCTCTTGATCCAACTAAGTACAAGGACTGGCAGATTTCCGAAGATGCTGAAAAGAACATGCCCGCGCCGGAGGAGTGGAGGGAAAAACTTGGCCTTGAAAAAGACGAGATCCTTCCCATGGGTAGACTGGCAAAGCTTGACTTCCTCAAAATTATTGACCGGCTGAAAGACAAGCCCGATGGAAAGTACATAGAAGTTACCGCCATTACTCCCACGCCGTTAGGTGAGGGAAAGAGTACTACTTCATGCGGCCTTATGGAAGGTCTCGGCAAGCGCGGCGTAAACGTAGGCGGCGCTCTCAGGCAGCCTTCAGGCGGCCCTACCATGAATATCAAGGGCACCGCGGCCGGAGGCGGCATATCCCTGCTTATTCCCATGACCGAGTTTTCCCTGGGGCTTACGGGCGATATCAATGACATCATGAACGCCCACAATCTCGCCATGGTCGCTCTTACGGCCCGCATGCAGCACGAGCGCAACTACAATGACGAACAATTGAAAAGGCTGACCAATATGCGTCGTCTCAACGTTGATCCTACCCGCGTTGAAATGGGTTGGATCATCGACTACTGCGCCCAGGCCTTGAGAAACATCATCATCGGAATCGGCGGCCGTTATGACGGATTTACCATGCAGTCCAAGTTCGGCATTGCCGTGGGTTCCGAATGTATGGCCATTCTTTCCATTATCCGGGATCTGGCAGACTTGAGAAAACGTCTCGACGAAATTACCGTGGCCTTTGACAAGAGCGGCAAGCCGGTCACCACGGGAGATTTGGAAGTAGGCGGCGCCATGACCGCGTGGATGCGCAATACGATCAATCCAACACTCATGTGCACTGCCGAGTACCAACCCTGTATGGTACATGCCGGGCCTTTTGCCAACATCGCCGTGGGGCAGTCTTCTATCATTGCGGACCGCATAGGGCTTAAGATGTTTGATTATCATGTAACCGAGAGCGGTTTCGGAGCGGACATCGGCTTTGAAAAATTCTGGAATGTCAAGTGCCGGTACAGCGGATTGAAACCCCATGTCTCTGTTCTGACGACTACCATCCGCGCCCTTAAGATGCACGGCGGAGGCCCCAAAGTTGTCGCGGGTCTGGCGCTTGCTGAAGAGTATACCAAGGAGAATGTGGGATTGGTGGAAAAGGGTTGCGCGAACATGGTCCATCATATCAA
>JAUWMN010000001.1 GCA_030613165.1 Desulfobacterales bacterium | reverse complement strand
CAAACTGTTGGAATGCAGTCGCTTTGACTCCAGTGTGGCCGGCTCTCGCAGTTTGACCCTCCACCCCGGGGAAGAGCTGGTCGAACTCTTGGATCGTGCCGAGGGCGCTAAATACGTGGGCCTTGTGGCAGGCTATTATTCTTTCGAAAAAGAGAATATGACGCGCCTCTTGGAAGTCCCTGTCGTGAGATCGTGGATATGGGGTAGAAAGCCGGGGCTACTGACCATCGATCTCTATTTTGGCCCTGAAGAAATTAAAGAATCGGAGGGAGAATAAGTGGATATCCAGAGACCTCTTTTCTGGCAGCAAGGCCTTTTTTTACAACCGCAGCATTTTCAGCTGCTCGATCTCTCCTTTCAATCTCTCTTAACGCCGTTTCATCATTTCCTACAGCCGCACTTTTGGGGTGTGGGCGAGACCGAGATCCAGGAGGCCGGCTTGGGGAATCGGTCGTTTAATCTGTTGAAGGGCGAATTTTTATTCCATGACGGAACTTATGGAGTCTTCCCGGGCAACGCGCTTATCGAAGGCCGTTCTTTTGATGAAGCATGGGTAGAAGGGGGTAAGCCGCTTAACGTCTATATTGGTCTGAAAAAATGGAATTATGCCGGGGAAAACGTAACAGTAGTTCCTCAATTAGAAAATATTTCGCAAGTGACTACGAGATTTGTTGCCACCGCTGATCCTGAATCGGTTACCGACCTGCATCAGGGCGGTTCACCGGCCGAAGTGAAAAGGCTGTATTACGCCTTTAAGATATTTTGGGAGACAGAACGAGACCAACTTGGCGATTATGTGACCATTCCCATTGCTCAATTGATAAGGGTCGGCGAAGAGATAAGGCTGTCTGAAGATTTCATCCCGCCCTCGCTTACTATTTCAAGTTCGCTGTCGCTCCTGAAGATCATAAAAGAGATAAGAGACCAGCTTTCAGCTCGAAGCCGGCAGCTTGAGGAATATAAGCAGCAGAGGGGAATTCATACAGCCGAGTTTGGAGCGAGGGATATGGTATATCTCTTAGCTCTCAGGTCATTGAACCGTTATGTTCCGCTTCTTTTTCATTGTGTCGAGGCCCGGCGGATTCACCCCTGGACTCTCTACGGAACATTAAAGCAGTTAATTGGGGAACTCTCCTCTTTTTCGGACAGGGTCAATCATATGGGAGAAGGAGAAGACGGATCTCGCCTTCTTCCCAATTATGATCACCGAGATCTGTGGGGATGCTTTTCAGCGGCGCAAACCCTGGTTACTCAGCTCCTTGATGAAATTACCGCGGGACCGGAATATATTATCAGTCTCGCCTATGATGGGACATACTATGCAGCCGAGCTGAACCCGACTCTTTTTGAAGGTCGTAACCGTTTCTATCTGGTGCTTAAGACCGAAGAGGATCCTAATGTGGTGGTACAGTCCCTGGCGACCATCGCAAAACTGAGCTCGAGAGAATCTCTTCCCATTCTTATAGCACGCGCTCTCCCGGGGATAAAATTGGAGCATCTTCCCGTGCCGCCTCAGGAATTGCCCCGTCGAGCTCAGAGCATCTATTTCGAGATTGACCGCCACAGCGACCAATGGGCCCACGTGGAACAGGGACACAATGTCGCGCTCTACTGGGATACCGCGCCGGAAGATTTAGAGACCGAGCTGATGGTGGTGGGGAGGTAAAATGGTGCGCTTAAGCGATTGCTTTGTGGGAGTTATAGCCTATGTGGTCTATTTTCTGAAAACCGTGGCCCAAAAACAACCTCCGTATGAACAGGTAAAGGCGGATATCCGCCGTCTCCTGTCAAAGAGTGAAGAGTGTCTCAAGGGAGGACTTTTCCCCCAAGATGATTATGATCTGGCACGGTTTGCGGTTTGTGCTTGGGTTGATGAGGCCATTCTGAACTCTGGGTGGAATGCAAAAGATCAGTGGCAGAGAGAACAGCTACAGCGGTTCTATTACAATATTGCCGATGCCGGTGAAGTGTTTTTTTCGCGCTTAAATGCTCTGGGGCCGCATCAGCGCGATGTGAGAGAGGTCTATTATCTTTGTCTCGCCCTTGGTTTCATGGGGAGATATTGCAGTGAAGGAGACAAGTTTCTCCTCGATCAGGTAAAGACATCGAACTTGAAACTCCTCATAGGGAGTTCAGTAGGACTCCCTTCGCTTGAACGCACCGACATCTTTCCGGAAGCGTATCCGTCCGAGCCGGGTGAGGTCGCCGCGCCGACAGAGAAGTTCAGTCTCACTCCCTTTACGCTTATTTGCCTTGGAGGGCCGGTTGTCCTTTTCATAGTGCTTTATATAATTTATGCCTTTATTTTGAACGGAATAGGGGAAAATTTTCTCAGTATGGTGCCGTAGATGAAGCAGATTTTTTCAAAGATGTCTAAGGTCGTTCTGATTCTCGCTATAGTTGCTTTAGCGATCTTCCTCCTTTTTGGGATCGTCTTGATCCTTGATTGGCCATGGTGGGTAAGCTTTTTCATCCTGTTGGGACTTGTAGGTCTGGGTATTGCGTTCATAGCCCTTCGGAAGATATGGCTGAAGCGTCAAGAGCAGCTCTTTGTACAGCAGGTCGTAGCTCAGGATGAGTCCTATGTGAAAAGCCTTGCGGCAAAGGAGAGAGGACACGTACGTGAGGTGCAGGATCGTTGGACGGAGGCTGTGGAGGCCTTGAGGCGCTCCCATTTGAGAAAATATGGCAACCCCCTCTATGTACTTCCGTGGTACCTGGTGATTGGCGAGAGCGGTTCAGGTAAAACGACCGCTATTAAGAGCGCCCGTCTTTCCTCCTCCTTCGCGGAGCTTGGTCAGACCTCGGGGATTTCCGGGACACGGAACTGTGATTGGTGGTTTTTTGAACAGGCTATTATTCTTGATACCGCGGGAAGGTATGCCATCCCGATAGATGAAGGACGGGACAAGGATGAATGGCAAAAGTTTCTCAATCTCTTGGCCAAATACAGAAAAAAAGAGCCCCTCAATGGTCTGATCGTAAGCATCGCGGCCGATAAATTGCTTGAGGCCGGGCCCGAGGCCTTGGCAGAGGATGGTCGCACCATTCGCCGCCGGATCGATGAATTAATGCGGGTGTTGGGGACAAAGCCACCCGTCTATATCCTGGTTACCAAGTGTGATCTCATTCAGGGGATGACGCAATTCTGCGACAGGCTTCCCGAGAAAACCCTTGATCAGGCTATGGGGGCCATAAAACATGATCTCTCGGCAGATGCGGACGCGTTTCAAGCGCAGACGGTAAACACTTTGGTCGATCGGTTACGGGATTTTCGACTTCTCCTTATGCATGAATCCGGCTCCGAGACTACTGATCCGGGTCTTCTTCTCTTCCCTGAAGAGTTTGAAAGTGTGAAAGAAGGACTCAGGTCGTTCATTAAGGGGGCCTTCGAGGAAAATCCTTACCAGGAGACCCCGCTTTTGCGGGGGCTGTTCTTTAGCAGTGGACGCCAGGAGGGAAGTCCTTACTCCCACTTTTTAAAGGAACTCGGACTCATTGAAGAAAAGGAAGTCCTCGCGGGAACAAACAAGGGACTCTTCCTTCACGACTTTTTTGCCCGGATTCTCCCCAAGGACAGAAAATTGATTGCGCCCACCCAGCGGGCCCTTGAATGGAACCGACTAACCAAAAGTCTCGGATTGACGGCCTGGGTTGCCCTTGGGGTCGCCATTTGCGGTCTCCTGAGCTTTTCCTTTGTTAAGAATATGCAAACCTTAAGGGAGATCTCCCATGAATTTTCAACGCCTCCCGTGTTGCAAGGAGAGGTCCTGACGGATGTGGTTATTATGGATCGGTTTCTCCATGGCATCCTTAAGGTGGAGGACCAGAATGAGGGGTGGTGGATCCCGAGGTTTGGGTTGGGTGAAAGCAAAGATGTCGAGATTGAGCTCAAGGAGAAGTACTGGAAACAGTTTCACACAGGCTTTTTGGTCTCCCTGGATGAAGAGATGACAGCCAGAATGGCACATTTTTCCCATTCCACCCCCGATTATGTCATAGGTCACTACATAGCTCATCTTGTCAGACGGATCAATCTTTTGAAGGCACGTTTAGATGGTCAAGAGCTTGAGGATCTTAAAACGAAACCGCAGCCATCCTTTGAACCTCTTATGCTCATGGTTGAGAGGGGTATTATTCCTGAAATTTCCGACAAGTTTCGCAATTTATACCTGTACTACTTGGATTGGAGCGTAGATTCCGCCAAAATCAACCAGGAGATCACCCTCCTCCAACCGTGGTTGAAAAAGATACTGACCATAAAAGGGGCAGATCTTCATTGGCTCGTTACCTGGGCCAATGGTCAGAAGTCCCTTTCACCGGTAAACCTCGAGGAGTTTTGGGGAGGAGGTCTGCCGGTGGAGGGTGAACCCGCGGTGGTTCCGGCCTTTACGAGTAGGGGAAAGCAAGAAATAGAATCCTTTATTAAGGAGATCGAATCGGCGGTTCCCGATCCCGGGCCTCCGATTATTGCCCGCCAAAAGTTGGAATTTAACGAATGGTATCGAAAGACCTCTCTTGACGCCTGGCACGATTTTGGAACTACCTTTGCGAAGGGCGTTGAACGGCTTAAGGGGAGAGAAGAGTGGCAGAGCATGGCGGCCAAAATGCCGACCGATGAAGGGCCATACTTTTCCCTTCTGAACAGAACGGCTTCGGAGGTTGAAGCGCTGGCGGGAGAGGAGATACCGTCGTGGGCAAAGCCGATTTACGAATTTCAGACCACAAGGGCTCAAGCAGCCAAGCAAGCGGCCATAAAAGGGAAGGGACTGCTGGCAAAGGCAACCCAAAAGGGGATAAAGTTTATCAGCACGATTGAGAGTAAAACCGGTGACGCAAGGAGTCTCGAACAACAAATAAAGGCTGCCAAGGCCTATCTGGACTATGAAACAAGCTTAAGAGAGATTGCGTCTATATCAGCTTCGAGAAAAGCGGCATATGAGACGGCAGTCAAGACCTATGGCGAAGACCCGGCAACGAGCAAGGTCCCTGTTCACGTTGCTCACACGGCTGTCGCCAACCTCAAGAGCGCCATGGGGGCCGGTAGTCCGGAACATAAGATGTTCTGGGCGATGGTAGCCGGCCCACTTGACTACTTATGGACCCTTGTGCGTACAGAGACTGCCTGCCATCTCCAGGAGCAATGGAGAAAAACGGTTATGGCGGAGATTCAAGGGGTTGCCGGTGCGGCTGCCGTGCAGCAGGTCCTGGGTCAAGATGGTCACGCCTGGAATTTTCTGAAAGGTCCGGCCGCGCAGTTTATAGACTGGAATCGCCGAAAAGGATATTACGCAACTAAGGCCTTGGGCGGGAGGATACCCTTTGATCCCGCGTTTTTGTCCTTTTTGACCAAGGGGACGGTAGCGAAGCAGGCACGCAAACGTAATTACAAGGTGAGCATCCAGACAAAACCGACAAGCGCCAATTCCAAGGCCCGGGTACAGCCACACGCCACACGCCTTGAACTTGAATGCGTCGGGTCTACCCAAAGTCTCGTGAATCTTCAGTTTCGTCGCAGCAAAACCTTTGACTGGTCGCCTGACAGTTGCGAAGATGTGGAGTTGCGCATCGAGGTAGGCGACCTGACTCTCATTAAGAAGTACAGAGGATACCTTGGCTTCGCGAAATTCTTGAACGATTTCAAGAGTGGGAAGCGCACATTTTACAGACGTGAATTTCCTAAACAGCAGTCCGCGTTAAAACGGTTAGGGATCAAATACATCAACGTGGAATATCGATTCAGTGGGCACAAACCGGCCCTTAAGTTGCTTAGGATACCAAGAACGGTTCCGGGAAATATCGCAAAGTGTTGGGATTAGGAAGAGGAGCACAATATTGGCATTGGGCGGCTTACGGCAAGCATCCAGTGGCCAGGGACTATTTTAGGGCGGGCGAAGACGCGCCCTTGATAAAGGCGTTTGTTGGTTGGGTTGAAAAAGGTTATCAATTGCTGAGATCAAAACAGAACCCTGCCTCTCAGCCCTATGCATGGCGCTTTTGGGCCCAAGGGGCCAAGAAAGACAACCTTATATGTGGTGTTGGAAGGGATAGCAGTGACAGCATCGGCCGGCCATATCCCCTTCTTATTATGGGAACCGGACCTCTTGAAAGGTGGGAGGACTACTGGGACCTTTTGCCCCTTGCCTGTGAAAAGACCTGGAGTCAAATAGAATACCTGAGCACACGGCGGCTTGCCAATTTTAAACAGTTAGAGGACGATGTCCGTATCATAAAACCGCCCTCCCCCAACTGGTCGGAGTTTAACGATCAAAAGGCGCGTTCGTCGTTATTAGCGAGGGATTCCAGGGAGATTTCAGAGACAATTGACCGCCTGTCAAAGAAGACAGAGTTCCTTGTCCCGTTCGAGCACGGACCGTCCGGTGACGTATTTTCGCTGGCGATTTTGTGGCATTCTCTTTTGAAGGCTCGCCTGGCCGGCGCCCCGAACGCGATCTTTATGGGCGGGGTCCCCGAGAGGACGTATTTGGCTGTCTTTAAACGGTCATTGGTTCCAACCGATTTTGTTAGGCTCTGGTCCGCGGTCTCGAACCCCGGTTGATGGAGAGTGATGAGACCGACGGGAGTGAACCGGCGTAAGGGATAAGACGCGGTTAGCGCATGATTTTTTGATTGCAATATTATAATGCTTATGGTGTAATAAGAATTGCTTAACGAGGGCCTTTTTCCATGGATGCAAAAGATCTTATCAGAGCGGGCAGACTGTCAGAGGCACGCGAGCAGCTCACCGGGGAAGTCAAGGCGAAGCCCGGTGATAGCGGCAGGCGTATACTTCTGTTTCAAGTCTTAGCTTTTTGCGGTGAATGGGACAAGGCCGAACGGCATCTTGACGCGATCGGCGCGCAGGATGTAGCTGCCGAGGTCGGAGTCCAGGTTTACAAAAACTTGATCCACGCGGAGAGAGAGCGGACGGACGTTTACAAGCTCAAACGTCGCCCCTCATTTCTGCCGGAAACTCCACCCTATCTTGAAACATACTGCGCAGCCTGGGCAAAGCTAAGTGAACAAAAGATCGATGAGGCAAAGGCGCTTTTCGATCAAGTAGATGCTAAGCGCCCCGTCATATCCGGGACAGTAAATGGAAAGAGCTTTACCGGTTTTAAAGACACGGACACATTTCTGTCCATTTTCCTCGAAACGATTGTCCATGAGCGGTATGTATGGATACCTTTTGAGGCAATTAGAGAACTTGCTGTTTCGGCTCCCAAGACGCTGTTTGATCTCCTCTGGATTACAGCCCGGATAACCACATGGGACGGACTCACTGTGAACTGTTACCTTCCTGTGCTCTATGCGGATTCATTTCTCCACGAGGACGACCGGATGAAGCTTGGCAGAATGACTGACTGGACCTCCCTTGGAGGGTCCTTTGCAAAAGGCATCGGCCAACATGTTTTTCAGGTCGGTGAAGAGGACATGGGCATCCTGGAGATCCGGGAGGCGTTATTTAATTCCCCTGAGTTAGAAGAGAGTAATGAAACGAGAGATTGACATAGAGGCCATATTGGCCCCGATTCCGGGCGATAATCCGGCAGGCGAGGACCTTCGCTACAGCCCGGTTTATGATCAGATTAAGGAAGCACGGAGATCTGACGACCTGCTTGACCAAGGAGATTGGCAGCGTGAAGTCAAAACCTCGGACTGGGATGCGGCAATCACTGCCTCTGTTGAGGCTCTTACCAAAAAGACTAAAGACTTGCAGATAGCCGCGTGGCTTACGGAAGCATTAGTTCATCTCGAAGGTTTTAGCGGACTTGCCATGGGCCTTAAGATACTTACCGGCTTCTTGAGAGATTACTGGGAGCATGTTTATCCGGAGGTAGAGGATGGGGACCTCGATTTTAGGGTTGGCCCGATTGAGTTCATGAATGAGAAGCTCTGGCTTGCCGTGAAGCAGGCCCCATTGACCGACGATGGTGTAACACCAGGGTATTCATGGTTACAATGGCAAGAGTCGAGGCAGGTGGGCTATGATGCCGATACACGGAACCAATACGGCGATGTGGATGAAAATAAAAAGCAAGCTCGCGCTGATGCGATAGCCGAAGGCAAGATAACCGGCGAGGATTTTGACACTGCCGCAGCTCGTTCGTCAAAAGCATACTACGAGTCCATGGCGGAAGACCTGACCGCATGCCTGGAAGAATTCAAGAGATTCGATGAGACGGTGGATGAAAAATTCGGCTCGGATGCCCCCAGACTCGCGGAATTGAGAGAAGCCCTTAAGGAGTGTGCCCGGCCCGTTATGAAAATCTTCAAGGAGAAAAAGGATCTCGAACCTGCCGAGGAGACTGAGCCGGCAACAGAAGAAGTTGCGGCTGCGGAAGGCAATGAGGTGGAAGAGGAGGAAGGCGCCTCGATCGAGGGTGTCCTGCCGTTTCCGGCAGGCCGGGTTTCAGATTCCGGGTCCCTTGAAAAGGCCATGTGGAAAGACGCGCTTGCTAAACTTAAGACGTCCGGCATTAAAAAGGCTCTGGGACAGCTTTTTAACGCTTCTTGCAGCGCACCATCCGTGAGAGAAAAGAATCGCTACCAGCTCCTTATGGCTAAACTCTGTCTGAGGGCCGACAGACCGGACCTGGCCAGACCGATCGCGGAGAAGTTGAACACATTAATCGAGGAGTTGCAACTGGAGCGCTGGGAATCCCCTGTGTGGATTGCGGAGGTACTCGATACCCTCTATAAATGCCTGACAACAGGAGAGCCGACTGATGACGATATCGGCAGGGCAAGGGTGCTGTTGCAGAGACTCTGCACCACGGATGTTACAAAGGCGATGAGTTACAGAATTTAGACTTGATGAATTCGTAAAAAGTCTTGAGTTTGATTACTTTTAGCAGAAAGGAGAGAGACTATGGCCAAAGAGAGCTTACAGCATACCCTCGATAGTGTGAGGGCCCCCAGGGTCCAGATAACGTACGATGTAGAGATCGGTGATGCTATTGAAATGAAAGAGATCCCTTTTGTGGTCGGGGTACTCGGAGATCTATCAGGCAATCCGGATGAACCACTTCCAAAGCTGAAAGACAGAAAATTCATTGAAATAGATCGGGACAATTTTAATGGCGTGCTTGAGGGCATGAAACCGAGGCTGGCCTTTAAGGTGGATAACAAACTGACGGATGAAAATACTAAAATGGCGGTGGAACTCCGTTTTAAATCTATGGACGATTTCCATCCGGAACAGGTGGCTAAGCAGGTAACCCCGGTGCGCAAATTGGTAGAGGCGAGAGGCAAGCTTTCAGAGCTGCTCAACAAATTGGACGGCAATGACAAACTGGATGAACTGCTTCAGGATGTCATTACAAGCACTGACTCCTTACAAAAACTCGGGGGTGAGGTCGGTGTAGAAAAATCAGAAGAAAAAGATAAAGAATAGAGGAGAAGTCCCATGGCTGAAAATGAAAAACAAGTCCAACCGGAGTCTGCTCAGGCCGAAGAAGTTCAAGAAGAAAAAAGCGTCTTAGACCAGATCCTGGAAGAAGGCCGGATGGCCCGTGAAGAAAGTCAAAAAGGATGGGCAAAAGATGTAATTGCCGAGTTTGTCGGCCAGGTCATGGAAGGGACCATGGTGGTCTCTAAGGACACGGAAGCCATGATCAACGCCAGGATCAGCCAGATCGACAAACTGATTTCCACGCAGCTCAACGAGGTCTTGCACCATCCTGATTTTCAAAAGCTTGAGGCTTCCTGGAGAGGATTGAGCTACCTGATACAGCAGAGTGAAACAGGAGAAGGGCTAAAGATCAGGGTGATGAATGTGTCCAAAAAGGACCTTCTCAAGGACATGGAAAAGGCGAGTGAATTTGATCAGTCGGCCCTTTTCAAGAAAATATATGAAGAGGAGTTCGGCATGTTTGGCGGGTCAGCCTATGGCGCCTTGATAGGGGATTATGAGTTCGGTAACCATCCTCAGGATATGGCCCTTCTCGAAAAGATATCCGAAGTGGCCGCCGCGTCCCACGCCCCGTTTATTTCGGCCGCGTCCCCCGACCTGTTTAACATGGACAGCTTCACCGATCTTGGCGGTCCACGAGACATGGCCAAGATCTTCCAGAGCGTGGAATATGCCAAATGGAAGTCCTTCCGCGACTCGGAAGATTCCAGGTATGTGGCCCTGGCCCTTCCCCATATCCTGATGCGGCTTCCTTACGGGCAGGAGAATGTTCCTGTCGAAGCCTTTAACTACGAGGAAGGGGTGGACGGCACCGACCATAGCAAGTACCTGTGGGGCAATGCGGCATACGCGCTTGGAACCCGTCTGACCGATGCCTTTGCCAAGTACCACTGGTGCGCGGCCATTAGAGGCGTGGAAGGCGGTGGCCTGGTGGAAGGTCTGCCGGTCCACACATTTCAGACAGACGAGGGGGATGTAGCGCTCAAGTGCCCCACGGAGATAGCCATCACGGACAGGCGAGAAAAGGAACTTGCCGATCTCGGCCTTATTCCGTTGGTCCATTGCAAGGGGACGGATTACGCTGCCTTTTTTAGCACCCAGACAGCCAATAAGGCTAAGGCGTATGACTCGGATGCCGCCAGTGCCAACGCGAGACTATCTTCCCAACTTCAATATATCCTCGCTGTCTCAAGGTTTGCCCATTATCTGAAGTCCATGATGAGAGATAAGGTTGGCAGTTTCATGAGCCGTAAAAATGCCGAAGATTTCTTGAACCGGTGGATTAGCAACTATGTGCTTTTGGATGACAATGCCGGACAGGACATGAAGGCTAAGTTCCCCTTGCGTGAAGCAAGGGTTGATGTGAGTGAAGTCCCGGGGAAACCGGGCGTATATAGGGCTGTGGCCTTTCTAAAACCGCATTACCAGTTAGATGAATTGACCGTCTCTCTGCGGTTGGTCGCGGAGTTGCCGCCGCCTGCGAAAGGGTAGGTAAGAAGAAGTGCCTAAAGTTTAAAGTGCCTAAAGTGAGCTAAAGTTAAGAATGATGATTTTGTAAAAAATCTGAACGAAAACCCTTCCGAATGATTTGTTGGGTTTCGCCCCTTTGAAATTATATTTTTGTAACCGCATGAATTTAGTAGGTTGGGTTGAGGAACGAAACCCAACATAACATTTTGGGCTCAACCCAACCTACATGAAACTAAAGTTAAGAATGACGGTTTTATAAACAATCGCAATTCTCCTTAATTTTTTGTTTTAACCTGTATTCATATTTAGAAGGAGGGAACAAATCATGGCAGTTGACAATTTTTTGAAAATCGAAGGGATAAAGGGAGAAAGCACGGATGACAAGCACAAGGACTGGATAGAGATACTTTCCTATAGTTGGGGGGTCTCTCAAATGGCATCCGCGTCGGCCAGTACTTCGGGCGGAGGTACATCGCAGCGGGCTGATTTCCAGGATATTTCCATTGTAAAGACTCTGGACAGTTCATCCCCGTTGTAGTTTAAGGCGTGCGCCACAGGAAATCATATTAAAGAGGTGAAGATTGAGTTCTGCCGTGCAGGAGGTGACAAACTGACATACATGGAGTACAAAATGAACAATGTTGTTATCAGTTCGGTAAGTACCGGTGGTGGCGGCGGCGGCGAAGCTACGGAGTCAGTTACATTCAATTACGGGAAGATCAACTTGAATTACATCAAGCAGGCGCGTGAGGGCGGCGCCGGCGCGGGAAATGTACCGGCCGGTTGGGATCTTCAGGCTAATAAACCGATATGATGCTTGTTTGATTATAATTGATGATGCAAAACCGGCACAATGTACAGGCATCCATCTTGGACAGGCTTGTGGATGATGAACCCGGGGTATCCCACGAGCCTGTCCGGTACGGCTTGCTCAACATCGGACAGATCAAGGCGTCGGTGGTAAAGGACTTGGAGAACCTTCTTAATACCAAGCGCCACATAGTGCCGCCTCCGGTCGCATACAGACAGGTGAACAACTCTCTTTTTGTCTATGGCCTGCGAGATTTTACCGCCCAAGATCCCAGAGGCCCATCGGTAAAGCAGCAGTTGCGCCAGGACATGGAAAAAACGATTGCACGATTTGAACCCAGGTTAAAGAATGTGACGGTACATCTTGAGGCACCGACCCAAAACGAGCGGAATATCAGGTTCAGGATAAGCGGCATGTTGGTTGTGGAACCGATGTCAGAGCCTATCACCTTTGACACCTATTTTGATGCGAGCAGGGGCGAATATATCATTTCAAAATGACACGTGAATGGATGACAAGCTACTACATTATTATGAACAAGAGCTAACATTTATCCGAGAAATGGGGGCTGAATTTGCCCGGAAGTACCCCAAGATTGCCGGCAGGCTGCTGCTTGAGCCCGATAAATGCGAGGATCCCCATACCGAACGGCTCATAGAGGCCTTTGCGTTTCTTAGCGGACGAATACACAAAAAAATCGATGATGATTTCCCTGAAATAACCCAATCACTCCTCAGCATCATCTGCCCCCATTACATCAATCCTATACCTTCCATGTCGATTGTGAGGTTCGAGCCGGTAAAGCAGAATATACCGCCGGTCGGATACCTAATAGATAAGAATACAACCCTCTATTCCAAACCCGTCGGCGGGACTCCGTGTGAGTTCACCACATGTTATCCCGCACGGCTCTGGCCCGTAGAGGTGGTCTCGGCAGGACTTCGAGATCCAAAGATGTCGGTGCGAGGCGCACAACAGGCTATTGTTATTCAATTGAAGACCTATAACGGCGTGCCCCTTTCCGATCTTAGTTGGAAACATCTGCGATTTTTCCTCAATGGCCCTTCCCAACATGTTTTTCATCTCTATGAACTTTTGTTCAACAATGTATGCCATGTGGAATGTGAGTCTATCAAGGAACACGGAGTGACAGCGGGGATACCATTGACCCCTGATGACATAAGACCTGTAGGGTTTAACCCTGATGAGGGTATGCTCCCCTATCCCCGAAGGTCTTTTCCCGGTTATCTTCTCCTTTTCGAATACTTCTGTTTTCCGGAGAAGTTCCTCTTTTTTGATCTCACGGGTCTCGATGCCATGAAACATGCGGACCTTACGGATACCGTGGATATCTGGATCTACCTGAACAGGAGCGCCAAATCGAACATAGTGATCAACAAGGATACCTTTTGCCTCAATGCCGCGCCTGCCGTCAACCTGTACAAACGTATTGCCGAACCGATTAGGGTCGAACAACAAAAGACCGAATATCGTGTCATCCCTGATATCAGAAGACAGGGGGCAACAGAAGTGTTCAGCATAGACAAGGTTTCCGCCTTATCGACTACTCCGGGGAAAGAGGTCGTTCTTAGGCCCTTCTATTCCGTAAGACCCCATCTTGGAGAGGAAGATGACAGGGGCCGGCGGGTTTTTTGGCACAACCAACGGCGTTCTTCGGGCAAGAAAGGGGATGAAGGGTCAGAGGTATTTCTCTCCTTTGCGGACTTGGATTTCAATCCGGTTGATCCGGGGGTGGAAATAGTGACGGTCCATACCACGTGCACCAATCGCGACCTGCCCGCGCGGCTTCCTTTCGGGGACCCGGCAGGCGATTTCGATATGGAAACGGCCGCGCCTGTTGCCCGCATAAACAGCCTCATAAAACCGACGCCGACCCGCAGGCCTTTTTTGGGCGGCACACTGCAGTGGCGTTTGATATCGCAACTGTCACTTAATTATATGTCCCTCGTGCAGGGAGGAGAAGAAGCGCTCAGGGAGATACTTACGCTTTATGATTTTGACAATTCACCTGCTACCAGGCAGCAGATAAACGGGATCGTATCTCTTCAGTCCCGACACGTCACAAAGAGAATCGGACGGTCCTTTTGCCGGGGCGTCCAGGTCACCATAGAGTTTGACGAGAATAAGTTTGTGGGCACAGGTCTCTACCTGTTCGCTTGCGTATTGGAGAGATTTTTAGGACAGTATGTTTCCGTCAATTCATTTTCCCAATTGGTTGCACGTACTATACAGAACAAAGAGGCGTTAAAACAGTGGTCTCCCAGAAGCGGCAATCGGGTACTCCTCTGAAAGACCGCCTTTTCAAGGAATCGTACTCTTTTTCCTTTTTTAAGGCAGTCGATCTACTGGAGTCTCTTTTTCCCGGCAAGAAGCGTTTAGGACAGACGCTGGTGCCGGGCGAAGAAGCAGTGCGCTTTTCGGTAAAACCCGGCTTCAGCTTTCCCCCGAGCGATATCGCGAACATTGAGCAGACGGATGAGGAACGTCCCGTTGACATGGAAGTAACCTTTATGGGACTGATCGGCCCATCAGGTGTCCTCCCGTACTGGTATAATGAACTGGCAATCGAGCGCGTCCGTAATAAGGATTTCAGCCTTACCGCTTTTTTGGACATGTTCCATCACCGTCTTATTTCCCTTTTGTACCTTGCGTGGAAGAAACACCAATTCCCCGTGAATTATCTTCCCGGGGCCAGGGACAGACTGTCCGGATATCTGCTCAGCTTAACGGGACTGGGAACTCCCGGACTCGTAGGGATGCTCGGGTTGCCGGAGGAGTGCCTGGCACATTACTCCGGTCTTTTATCAAGGGAGGTCCCATCCGCGGTTGCTATTGAGTCGGCAATAGAATACTTTTCGGGCACTACGGTAGAAGTAGAGCAATTTATCGATCGCATGTTTCCCCTGAGCCCGGAAGATCAAACGCAACTGGGTCTGGCCAATGCGGAATTGGGTATCGATACGATTTGTGGAAGCTATGCATGGGAAAGCCAAACACGATTCAGGATCAAGATGGGACCGATGCGCTACGATGAATTTCTTCGTTTCTTGCCCACCGGCGACCTGCTCAAACCCCTCTTCTCCTTAGTGAGATACATGGTCGGGATTGAGTACGAATTCGAGATTCGTCTCTTTTTAAAGCGGGAAGAAGTGCCACCGTGTGTATTAGGCGTGGAAACCCCGACCTCGCCGAGGCTGGGCTGGTCAACGTGGGTCAAGACCCCGGAAGTAACGCTACATGAGGATCCTTACATGACATTTGAAGCGAGCGTGCTGTTTATCTTAGTAAGTGAGAACCTTGAACCTTGAACCTTGAACCTTGAACCCTGAACCCTGAACAAGGAGAGTTGTTATGCCCGTATCAAACCTTAAATCCCTGATAGGAAAATTGAACAACACCTGCCGAAACGCTCTTGAGTCGGCTGCCGGCCTTTGCCTATCTCAAACCCATTATGAGGTGGATATCGAACACTTTCTCATAAAACTCCTCGAGATATCGAACATTGATGTTCAGAAGATACTAAGGCACTTTGAGATCAATGAGGCACATTTGACGGCCGATCTCACCCGTGCCATGGAGGCGTTTAAGACAGGCAACGCCCGCACCCCGGCCCTCTCTCCCCGTATACCCCGCATGGTCCAGGAAGCATGGTTGGTCGCCTCGGTTGATTTCCAGGTTCCGAGTATCCGGTCAGGCCACATTCTCCTTGCCCTTATGAGCAACGATGAAATGGCCCGGATGCTGACGGCAAGCTCGCAAAGTTTTAAAAAGATCTCCGTGGAGAGCTTAAAAGAGCATTTAGTTGAGCTGACTTCCGGGTCTGTTGAAGAGACCGGCGCGGCCCAGCCGGCGCTGCCTGAAGATGCGGCAGGGCGGCGGATGCCGGGCGGAAAGGCACAGGCCCTGGCTCAGTATACGATCAACCTCACCGAAAAAGCGCGAAAGGGAGAGATAGACCCGGTTCTTGGGCGTGACTTTGAGATCAGGCAGATGGTGGATATCCTGATACGGCGCAGGCAAAACAATCCCATACTGACCGGAGAGGCCGGTGGGGGCAAGACTGCGGTGGTGGAAGGGTTTGCCCTGAGGATTGTGGAGGGAGACATCCCTCCGCCGTTAAAAAACGTGGCGATCCACACACTCGACCTGGGTCTTTTGCAGGCCGGGGCAGGGATAAAGGGAGAGTTCGAAGACCGGCTCAAATCCGTGATCGAGGAGGTCAAAGCCTCCCCCATTCCCATTATTCTTTTCATCGATGAAGCCCACACCCTCATAGGCGCGGGCGGTTCCGCAGGATCGGGGGACGCGGCCAACCTGCTCAAACCCGCTCTGGCCCGGGGTGAATTGCGCACTATCGCGGCAACTACTTGGTCGGAATACAAGAAGTACTTTGAAAAGGACGCTGCCCTGGCCCGGCGGTTTCAGGTGGTCAAAATCGAAGAACCCGAAGAGGAAAAGGCCCTGATGATGATGCGGGCGATCGCTCCGTTTCTTGAGCATCACCACAATGTCATGATAACAGATGATGCCTTGCTTGACGCGGTCCGTCTGTCCCATCGTTATCTTATAGGAAGACAGCTTCCGGACAAGTCCGTGAGTGTTCTGGACACGGCTTGCGCCAGGGTGGCCATAGGTCTGAATACAAGCCCCCCTGCGGTTGAAGAAGCCACTCGACGCATTGGTCAGATCGACAGGGAGACGAAGATCCTCGAAAAGGAAGAGCTGATCGGCCGTGAGCACGGGGAGCGGCTCCAGTCTCTTGCCGAAGAAAGGGAAGCAGCCCAGGCCCGCCTCGATGATCTGACTCAAAAGTGGCAAAAGGAAATGGAAATCGCCAACCGCATCATTGATGTCCGGAAGGAGGTCCATGAGATCCATGAAAAGGATCCCTCAGACAAAGAAGCGTTATCCGAAAAGCAGGATACACTGAAAGAACTGGAAAAAGAGCTTGCCGAGGCCCAGGCAGATTCTCCCCTGGTCCAGATTGCTGTCGAGCCTGAGATTATATCCGAGGTGATTTCCGGGTGGACCGGTATTCCCACTGGGCGCATGCTGACCGATGAGATCGAAACCGTCCTTAACATGGCAGATTTATTAAGCGAAAGGATTATAGGACAGGACTATGCCCTGGCGGCCGTGGCCCAGATGATCCAGACGGCTCACGCAGGCATTGACGATCCGTCCAAACCAACAGCGGTATTTATGTTCGTAGGGCCGAGCGGTGTCGGAAAGACCGAAACAGCCCTGGCTCTTTCCGAACTCCTGTACGGCGGCGAGGAGAATGTGATAACCATCAACATGTCGGAATATCAGGAGGCGCACACAGTATCAGGGTTGAAAGGTTCTCCTCCGGGATATGTGGGATACGGGGAAGGAGGAGTCCTGACCGAAGCAGTCAGGAGGAAGCCTTACAGTGTCGTCCTCCTGGATGAGGTTGAAAAGGCCCACCCGGATGTGATGGAACTCTTTTACCAGGTCTTTGACAAGGGGACTCTGGAAGATGGCGAAGGCAGGCGAATCGATTTCAAGAACACCTTGATCATCCTGACATCCAATTTGGGCACTGACCTAATCATGAAGGTATGCGCCGACGAAGAGACCATGCCGGACGCGCCGGCCCTCACGGAAATGCTGAGACCCGAGCTGCAGAAGCAGTTCAAGCCCGCCTTTCTGGGGCGTTTAAAGGTCGTTCCCTATTTTCCCATCACGGACAAGAACATGCGCTTCATAGTAAAACTCAAATTGGATCGTGTTGCAAAGCGTATGCTGGAAAACAGAAATGTCTCCTTCATCTATGAGGAAGAAGTGATCGAGTCCATCGCAAGCCGCTGCACCGAAGTAGACAGCGGCGCCAGAAACGTGGACCATATTCTTACTAATACTTTGCTGCCGGAGATGTCAAAAGAGTTGCTTGGCAGGATGGCGAGCGGAGAGCAGATTGAAGAGGTTAAGGTGTCAGTGGGGGATGAGGGGTTTGTGTTTGACGTCAAATAAATGCAAATCACAAACATGATAAGGAGGCAGAATGGATGACATATTAGTAGGTTAACGAAATCCAACAACAATCTTGTCTGTATTTAGTTTACCGTATTGAGACTGGAGGATAAAATGCCGGGAATATATGCAACCGCAATGAGAGCTGTGGCAGAACAAGGCAAATGGCCTCACGGATTACTCACCGTATCGTTACATCGCAATACCATGAAAAACAACTTCGATAGGAATGACCACAGTCTGAATTATCTCTTAGTAAGCACTGAAGCTTCGCAGGCGTCTTGCCATCCCAACGCCATTATGTTCATGAATTTGGTGAGTCAAGCCAATTACGCAAATGACGAAACGCCTGCCGACCAAGTAGTTGGTGATGCGGCCCGTGATAATCATGTCAACCCAGCGAAACTTGCCGTTATGCAGAACAATAAAGCGATTTGGGTCAAGTACGGCGCGCATTCGTTTGTGTTGCTTACAGGCGGTCATGATCGGATAGAATCATTTGAGGCATGGGCAGGCGGAAACCCGGCGAACCTATCGTATTATCTTTTTCACCGGAGTGTGGTGGAGGAGCCCGACTCGCTTGGAGTCCCACGGGTACCCAATTCGCGTCCTACCCGCACACGGGCCCGAGAGGCACTCGGGTGGCTTCTATCGGATGATTTTATGGAACGGAGAGCTGGAGTAAACAGGCTAAGCCGGGCAGGACATGGAGGATTTGGTGGTGATGATGAAGGCAGTGCAGTCCCAAGTATAAACATTCATATTGAGGACATGGTCAATGAAAATGTATTCCGAACCCGCCTAAAATCCAGGTTGGTTGAGGTTGGGTATTACAGGCAAATGGCAATTCAAAGCCAACACCCGGGGAGATTATATTGTTGTCACTGTCGGCGGTACGTGAACAGCCGGGCTGACGCTGGAACTTCGCGATGGCGTGAATGCACCCATTGCCATCGCAACTATTGCCGGGAATGTAAACATTTACTGCCGTTTGGGTTTTGGGGCACCATAACAAGAACTCGTAAATGTGAATGTACGCAAAATACCCAAAGGATGTATTAAGGTGGAAAAAAGTTTGTAGGTTGGGTTGAGGAACGAAACCCAAGAACAACCGCAGTAGCTTGAGAATTATGCGATACCGCAGAGCGAGGCCTTTGCATAACGCGACATTTTTTCGTCAGGCAAGGAAGGCAAAAAAGTTAACCGGAGGAATACATTAGGTATTTCGAGGATTAAAATTTGCAGCCTGACGCCGCATCACGGGGAAATGGCAGTTATGCAAAGGTCTCAGAGCACGAACAGAGGACGGCACATATTTTTTAGGGTGGTCACATACAGAATAAAGAAAATTTTCTGTCATACTGAAAAGTTAAGAACGTTCCACGGCCTGTCCCCTTTATAGCCCAAACAAATCACAAACATGATAAGGAGACAGAATGGCTGACATATTAGTATTGAATCACGGAACGTTGGCGGGTAACGATGAAGCAACAAATATTATTACAAAATTATTTGAGAGCAATAAGGGAGGTACACTGAAAACATTGTGTTACGCAGGGTTTTCTCACAGCGATTTTAATTCCAGGTGGTGGAAAACACCGATATTAGAAAGATCGACAGTTTATCTCCCTCAGACTGCGGTTTTAGAAGCCAAAACTTTTATGAAAACAACAAGCATGTGGTTGATAAAAGATATAGAAAGCAATATGGGAAAGTGGGGGATAACCGGATGGGCCAACATCGGCAAGATAATATTCATAGGATGGAGCCGAGGCTGTATCACTACATGGTATCAGATATATCGTCTTAGGGCGAAAAAATCCGCGGGCTTTAATGCGCGCCTTTATGTATTGAATTTTGATCCCTGCTATGGACCGTCTACCTATAAATCTAATACTAAAAAAGCCATGCAGGAAGTCCTTCCTGCCAGATGCTCGGAAGTTTATGCCCTGCATGAAAAAGGTTCATCGGGTATTTACCCGCCATATCCGAATGTGCGTGAAGGTGTGGACAGGATATATCTGCCGGGTGTGCATAATTCAGTCCCAACCCACAGAACTGCCGGAACGTATGGTGACATATGGAAACTTGGAGATATGGCTGCAAGGAAGTTTAATTCTGATCACGGTCTTTCGATCGGCTTAACGCACTTGACCGCAACTAATGACATGATAAAAATGAACGCTTATGCTGATTTTAAGAAGAGACGCTTAAACAAGGGGAGTTGGCAATTCAACAAGTGCAAAAGGGACTGGCTAAAGGGGTATTATAAGACTTATAAAAATGGTAAGCTATGGAAAGGGACAGAGTTTTTTCTCAATGACGAAGATTATGGGCTGTTCAATAGATGGGCGGTTGTCCGAAAAGTCTTAGCTGACGACAAAACGGTAAATTTGACAAGCGTAACGATGCCGTTTCAATTATCATATAATCAACTTAAAACAGCTAATCCGCAAGCAGCTAATGTTGTTAAAGACTGGATAAAAATAAAATCTAAAAAATCTAAAAAGTATCGCACCAAATTTAATAATCTGCTGAGCCTGCTATAGTTTTGTGGGTTGGGTTGAGGCCTCCGGATCGGGGAAAAGAAACCCAATAATAAGCCTGGAAAGATATTGTAATGTCAAAACCAATCTCATTTGGAAAAATCGAGGTCAATGTAGTCTCGACTATGGAAGTTGGTAGGTTGGGTTGAGGAACGAAACTCAACAACAACCGCAGCAACTTGACAATTATGCGATACCGCACTTCATTGCCTAAAAACCGGCATATTTACATACCCCTCTTTTTTTGATACCCTTCCACGAAATGAAACCAAACATCCAGTCCATAATGGGCCCTGACGGGCTCCTTTCAAAGCACTTTGAGTCGTACGAAGTGCGCCATGAGCAGATCGCCATGGCAGAGGCGATAACTCTGGCAATTGAAAACGAACGTCACCTGGTGGTGGAAGCGGGCACCGGCGTGGGCAAGAGTCTTGCCTATCTGATCCCCTTTATCGCATGGACGAAAAATGCGCAAAAAAAGGTGGTCGTCTCCACTTACACAAAAACGCTCCAGGAGCAGTTGGTCCGAAAGGATCTCCCTTTTTTGGAAAAGGTGCTTGGCATCGATTTTCAGTACGCCCTTTTTATGGGGAGTGAGAACTATTTGTGTTTAAGGAGGCTTTATCGGTCGGCAAACGCGGGGCTCTTTGACAGCAAGGAACAGGTCCGTACGTTGGACCGAATCCTCAAATGGTCGGTTACCGCGAAACAGGGCATACGGTCTGAACTCGACTTTGAAGTTCCATCGGGCATGTGGCATGAACTCTGCCGGCAGACAGAGCTTTGCATGGGGAAAAAGTGTACCTATTTTGAACGATGCTTTTATACGCATGCCCGGAAAAAGGCACAACACGCGCAGATATTAGTCATCAACCACCATCTCTTTTTTGCAAACATCGCTTCCGGCTATCGCGTGCTTCCGAAATATGACGCTATTGTATTTGATGAGGCCCATTTGATCGAGGATGTCGCGACCAACTATTTGGGAAGTGAAGTCTCGAGCTTTCGACTGAAGTATCTGACTGACAGGATATACAATCCAAAGACGAAAAAGGGGTTCCTTTCTTACGCGAAGATCTCCGAGACCCTTTCCGGCGAAGTGCAAAGAATAATCGAACAGGTCGATATCGGCCAGAGACAGTTTTTCGGAGATATTCTGATAAAATTGGA
>JAUWMN010000169.1 GCA_030613165.1 Desulfobacterales bacterium | reverse complement strand
GGGGTTCTCCTTTTTTAATCTTTAAAAGCTCCTCATCAAACAGTTCGTCTTCGTCGATCACGACGGGGAAGAAGACATCCTCAAATACTTCCGCGCCGCTGAGTAGATTCAACGCCAAGGCTGCGGATTCGGCAAGATCCTCATTCGTCAAATGCACGAGGAGTGTATCGACTGCCGAGATATCTCCAAGTAACCCAAGCGCCGCAAGGCAATCACCCTCTGCATTGCCGGCGTTTGCTTGTTCCAGCACAACGTTAACCTCGGAACGACTGCCACCCAATCCCAATGGTATAAATGCCCAACTCTTTACGGGGACTTCTTGCAAACAGTTTTGTATAGTTTGTTGTTCGCCGATACGTAGCAGCGTCAGCGCCGTGGCCGTACGGATGGATTCGTCCTCGTGTTGTAGGTACTTGAAAAGCGGTGCGCGAGCGCTTTCATCACCCAGACGCCCGAGGGACCAAATGACCTTGGATAAGGAGCCGGCAGGAGTATCCGCCAAGACCCTTAACAGTGCTGCTCCTTGCTTCATCCTACGACAACCGAAAAGATCGGCCAAAACAGGCATAGTCTTTTGATCGTCTTCCGGCAGCATCTGAAAAAAATCGTCGTGCCAGTCCTCCGGAAATTCATATTTGAGGGCATCGCTGAAGGCTTGCATGCTTTCGGCATCCTTTGGATCAAGATCTTCCAAGACGCCAATTACTAATTCCTTACGATCCCGGCGACAGAACACCCGGACCGCTGCATGGAGTTCACCGAAATCGCCTTCGGCTGCCTGTTCTTTGCAGACTTCTATGGCCAGGGCGCCACCCACGACCATTGCATCGATATGGGCGTCAAACCGGGCTTCAAATTCTTTTAGGTCGACCCATGTGATTTCAGGGTCGTCGAGCATCGCAATGCGCTGTTCATAAAGAAACGATGTTTCTTCCAGATGCTCCTGGTATAAATCTGTCGCAAAATCTACAGGTGAAAGGGTCATTCTGCTACCAGCTCCCGGGCTTCTTGCAATTTATTTTCGACTTCTTCCCATAGAGCCGCGGGTTCCGGTGAACCGACTTTGCCGGAACGGCCAAAATTTTTTCTGGACTCTTCAAGATTTTGTTCAACGACCTGGATGGAAAACTCCAAATCCGCCGGCAGTGTTTCCTCAATCCAAGGATCGCCGGCATCCATCTGTCGAAATTCCCTGAGTGCCTGGAAAACCTTTGTCATGTATTCGCATTCCTGAGTCAAGAGCATGGTCCAGTCGGGTGCAGCCGGCTTACCCCTTACCTGATGAAACATTTCATATTTTACCCTCAACTTGTCTCTCAGAACAAAAAGCAAATTATTGACGAGTTCCATTCGCTGCGGGAAGGTTTCGTCAAGGCCCGGCTCGAGATCATCAACTTTATCATGAAGCGCTTCGATCGATCTCCCTGATTTGAGGTTCTCAATCTTATTGTACAGTTGCTTGTATTTCTTCCAATATTTCGATTTTATAACCTTTTTTTGTTCGGACTTTTCCTGTGCCATGGTTGGAGATTCCCTTTGGCCCTGCAAACAAGCCAATAGGAGAATTACCATTAAGGCGGTAATGCTCCAGTAAATACTTCTCATTTTCCTCTTTCACATTTCATCAACACAATATTCGACCGATACTGTCGGGCGGACAGCTGAACATAGTAAGCTTCATCTCCAAGCGAACTTCCCAGCACGCTCGTCAGCTCAAACTTAAAATTTACAACAACGGCCTGAGTGCCGTCCTGTAAGGACCGTGTCTGTATATCGTGGGCAAAAACCAACTCATCCTTCAACAGGTTAGCGATTGCCGGAGCCTGGTTTGTCTGGCTGATTACGGTAACAAAAATGGAGCGCAGCCACTGCTCATAATTCTCCGCATCACACTCCGACGCTTCAAAGGCCAGCACGCCTTCTATCCAGATCTCGCTGCCGGCGCTGAAGACAACTTCACCCGGACCCTGAATATATATCCCTTTCCGTGAGGGCTGAACAATCTTATTCGTCTTCTGAAAAATCGGCAAGCTCGACATCAAAGGGACTCCCATCACGGTAAGTATAGATTTTTTCTTCTTTTAGATCAAAGCCAATTGTATTTGAAATATACGTTTGGAGCGAAGCAGTGACAAAAAAACTGGGATGAAACAAAGGTCGACGGACAGGGATTTCGAGATCAAGACCTACCCACCCTGTCTCGAAAGTTGTCGCGGTAATTTCTTGATCCGGGAATCCTTTGAAATTTGGGTAGACTATTTGAGAATACCTTTTCCGGCCTTCTTCACTCACGTTCAAAACCACTGACTGGCCGGTGTCCGCGTTTTCCAGGGATACAACCATGGCCCAGAATAGTCTTTCAAACGCATTGACGAAATCACGGGAAAAGCAATAGGTCAATAACAGCCGGAAATTAAGCAGATCGCCATCATATTGCAAATTGTCGGCATTGATTAAGATGCCGACCTCTGGTGGTGTAATGTCAGGTGAACCGGGTTCTTCTTCGTAGCTAAATAGAGACGGTATATTGTATCTTACGGGTGTACTCCACATCGAATTTCACCTATGGTCCTGTCAGCACTGGTTCCACCCTTGCCTGCGCATGTTTCCAGCGTTTAGCTTGACACGCTTCAGACGCTCCAGACACGTAGCGCAAAATTTGCCGTCTGCATCGACATGGGCATCTGAGCGGTGAAACATTGTACACAATGTTCCGCTGTCGTGCGTGTATACTTGCCTGCTTGTTGTTGTCCTGCTCGCTATTAGTTTGGCATTGAGGTTGCAATGAGGGCCTTGGCCTCCATACCTGTCGTCGTACCATTTCGGGTTATTTTCCCGTCTGCCGGGACGACCCGCAGCGTTGTAGGTCCGCTCCCGGCGAACCACCTGTTGAAGCCCATGACCCACTTCATGGGTAAAGGTTTGCAGTATTGTTCGCTCAATATCCGCATCTGAGCCGGGTTCATTAATCCTGACACAGCAAAAATTGCCAATACTATGTCCGCAGTAATGATTCCGCTCCCGTGTTTTGACCCTGACTTCTATTGTATCGCCATTGTCAATGGCCTCTGACAGCCGTCTATGTGTGCTAACGTCCACCCTTATGTGGCGTTCGTCAACTTTGCTTGTCATGCTTCGAATATTTCTCCACCGCCCTCTGGGTTCGATTCTAGCTTTGGCGCTCCTCAGCCAGTTGGTAGCGGAAGTGTCCGACAGGGGGGTATTGGTCCCAAATTCGAACCTTTTACTGTTGCGACGGGTTAAAGTGTAGCTCTTTCCCACCCTTTCATAAATATCATTTAATACCACAATTCTCAGGTGAAAGGGGCGATCGGAGAGGCGAGGCCTCCTTCGGTACAGGTGTCTGAGAAAATTGGTGGCCCGTGTTTTCGGCTCATCCACAAGGGCAGGGTTCACGGCAACTTCTTCAAGCTCAACGTATCCTTCTTCAAAAGCTGTTTTAAATCGATTCTTAACTCTGTTGAAGAATCGCCTGCAATTGGCATTCATGTAGTGGACAGTGTAATATATTTTCCTCCAGGTCTGGATCTCCTCCAATTCCACTGTATCGGAGCGGTCCCCGCGTTTCGAGCATTTGACCTGATACTTGTCACCTCCAACATGGGGCAGATATAACCTATTTGAGAAGCTAACATCGCGGTTTCGAGTAATACGCCTACGAACACGGACCCTGGACCCCCGCGAAAGATACTTGTAATCCGTGTTGGCAGCCCCAACAGGATCAACCCACCATTCCGCGTATCTGAAATCTTCCGCACGGTCAAATTCAAAAGCTTGTACCAATAATTGTATATAGTTTCCGTGATGGTCCCCAGCGTCATACGGGAGATTCACATATTGTTTAATCAATCCATTTTCTCCTTAATCTGTTTTGTACCGGTTATGAGACGTCCACATATGATGGCGTCGTAAAAAGTCTTTGATGAGCTTATCTCGGTCTTATCATCTGTCATTTATCATCTACCATTGGGCATTTATCATTAAAAAAATGAAAGATGACAAATGTGAAATGATCAATGATAAATGAGAGTTTTATTAAGTGACCAACAAGCACATTGAAGACTTTTTACGAATTCGTCAAATATGACTTTTTACAAAACCATCCAATATCATTCGTCTTCGCTTTCAACAATTTCTATTTTCTTAAGACTCCAGGGCTTCTCTTCCTCCCCTTCTTCCGGCGCCAAAATTATAGGTAAGACAATCAGCGGCGGCTGGAGCACCGGAAACGGAGGGGTGTTTTTGTCGTTATGAAGCATCAGGTCCAGGGACCGTGCAACATTTTTCCCTTCAAATTTTACGTCAAAGGAATAATTGACAAATTCAGCCTTGCCTTTATTTTTACTGGAAACCACTCCTCCTCCGGCGCTTCCTGCTTCATCGCCGGTACTCATACTGAAATTGGAATCCTTTAGACAGATAGGATTCCCATCACATTTCACTTTTTTACTACCTTTTGCCGTATCACTTGATTGAGCGATATTGGGATACGGTATCGGAATAGGGCTGGGAGAGGGCGGTACAGGAGTTTTGCATACATCCGGGAAAGCAGCAGTAATACCATTGCTTGATTTATGAACCACGGTCATCTTGTTTACACCGACAGTTACTCCCATGTAAATATTCCCTTTCTTAGCTAACCTGCTTAAACTTTCTTTAAGACCATCGCCGCACGCTCGCCATTATCCGACGATGTCCATAAAAGGCTGTTATCAGA
>JAUWMN010000098.1 GCA_030613165.1 Desulfobacterales bacterium | reverse complement strand
AAAAGTCGCCAGACAACCTATTTCGTCATTCCCGCGCAGGCGGTAATCCAGCAATATCAGTTTGTTCTGGACTCCCGCCTGCGCGGGAGTGACAGAGAGTTGGACTTTCTACGAAGTCATCATATTTGATAATCAGACGGGTGTCGAGATTACATTTTGTACTTACCAAAGTCGTCTGAAGCGAGGTTCTCCAGGATTTCTGTCCATTTTTTCCCTTCTTCAGTATTAACTAATTCTTTGGGATGTTTTGGTAGACTTTTTGAATTTTGAATTACTTGATCATGCACATAAATTGGAGACCCCATTCTCAGAGCCAGGGCAATAGCATCGCTTGGTCGCGCGTCAACAGCAAATTCTTTATTATTCCCCTGGAAATATATCGTGGCATAGAATGTGTTGTCCTTAAGATCGCATACTTCGATTTTGGACATCGTCACATCCAGATTCTCCATGACCGTTTTGAATAGATCATGGGTCATGGGCCGGGAAAACCGCACACTTTCGAGTTCTGTGGCAATAGCGGTTGCTTCCAACAAGCCGATCCAGATCGGAAGGCTAAGTTTGCCATCCGAGGATTTTAGAATCATAATCGGGGCATTCGATACAGGATCAATCGTTAGACCTGAGACCTTCATTTCATGCAACATTAGAGTTTCCTTTGATCCCTTTAATTTTTTTGGGTTTACGAAACCATCAATAATTAATGTACTGTTTTAACCTGGTCAATTTTACTGACTCTTCCTATTAGACAGTGTTTGTAGGCCTTTTCCACCTTTACCGATACCACTTGTCCAGCCAGGGAGTTCATGGCATCGATATTTATAATTTTATTGCACAAAGTCCTTCCTGTCAACTGGCTATTTGTATTTTTGCTGAACCCTTCTACCAAAACCTCCTGCGTGGTGCCTACCAATACATTATTTTTCTTGCATGTTATTCTCTCCTGAAGTCTTTGGAGATGTTCAAGCCGTCTTTGTTTTATTTCTTCCGAAACCTTCTTCCGGAACTTGGTCGAAGGCGCATTGGGCCGATCTGAATACTTGAAAGAAAAAATATTCTCATAATCCACCTCTTGCACAAGGGCAAGGGTTGCTTCAAAGTCTTCCTCTGTTTCTCCGGGAAATCCTACTATGATGTCGGAAGTAATCGCTATGTGAGGAACGGTTCTTTTCAGTTTTGAGACTTTTTTTAGATAATTCTCTACTGTATATCCCCGGTTCATGCGTTTTAAAATCCGATCAGAACCTGACTGTACCGGAAGATGAATATGGGGGCACATTTTCGGAAGAACTGCCATAGCCTCTATGAGATCGTCGGACAGATCCTTTGGATGAGATGTGGTAAACCGGATACGTTCCAGTCCCTCAATGTTATTTGCTTTGCTAAGAAGTTCCGGAAAATTACAGGAGATGCCCTCCTTCTTACCGTAACTGTTTACATTTTGTCCCAATAAGGTTACTTCGCGTACCCCGTTCCGTACCAGAGATCTTATCTCCCGGATGACTGTGTTGGGGGCCCGACTCATCTCTCTCCCTCGTACATAGGGCACCACACAATACGTGCAGAAATTGTTGCAGCCTCTCATTATGGTTACAAAAGCGGTGGTTCGCCGAGTCCCTGCGCCTGCAAGATCGGGTTCGTCCAGGGTGTCGGAAAATGCTGTATCGCAGACGCGCTTTCTGTGTGCCTTAACCTTTGAAATTAGTTCTGGGATACGGAAAAGGGCGTGGGTGCCAAATACCAGATCAATATGTGGCATCCTTTTGAGGATACGCTCACCTTCTTGTTGTGCCACACATCCCGCGACCCCGATGATTAGATTTGGATTTTCTTGCTTCAGCCGGCGTAAGCGGCCCAAAAAGCTAAAGACCTTCTGTTCAGCCTTTGCCCGAATAGCACACGTGTTCAGGAGGATCAGGTCGGCCTGCTCTAAGTCATCTGTAGGTATATAATTCAGAGGCGCCAGCATCTGCGCCATCCGTTCCGAATCATAGTGATTCATCTGGCAGCCAATGGTTTTTATGTAAAGAAGATTTTGTTTCATTTAAACGTAATCGATTTTATATCAGCCATCTCAATTTTAATGGAACCATACGAGAGTGTTCCATAGCATGGTTGGTCTTTTTCGACGGTTAACGTTACAGATGTATTGTCCTTTAACTTTACATTTGCTGTCAATATTTCATCTTTCAGAAAAAAATGCACAGACGCGATCTTATCAAATGGAATAGATATGTGAGCATTCCCTCTCTTGCCTGACATAAAAAGTTCGCCGTCACAACTGAATTTTTCAAGACCCATGGTAACATCAGACCGATCAACCATGGCGACGGCATAGTTTATTTCAGTTTCAGGTACTGTTACGGGCGCGGAACCATCCGTGGTTCCCATCCCAATGAGAAATAGAGCAAAGAAGACAGTAGAGATAAGATATGCAATTTTTTTCATGACTATTCCTCTTTTATCATAATTTCATTACCTAAATCTTCCAATATCATTTTCACATCATCTTCACAACCAGGCGCGATGTGAAGAATCACTATCCCTTTCTTGGGATCGAGCGTCCTTACAATAGCCATGCCGTCATAGCCTTCCAGAATAAACCTGAGAAAGTATATTTGACGTCGATCAATTCGATAAGTTTTTTGTATAGTTTGTGTGATAGTCATATTTAATTTTTTTATCATTATACTGTCCTGTTTTCAATGAAAAAAGTTGTTTTCTAAGAAAGGCCTTGACTGCGTGATATTTGACATGTATGTTGTCAATAATCATGATATTTGACGGTATCTGTGGCAATTATTATGGAGGCAGGTTATGTATGTTAAAAGGCAATTGGATTTATTAGAGATTCTACAAGGGAAATCTTGCTTTTTATTCGGGCCACGTCAAACGGGAAAGACATCCTTGATTCAACATACGTTAAATGAATACAGGTATTACAATCTGCTTCAAACGGATGTGTATCTGAAATTAAGCAGGGCGCCCCAAAGGCTTCGCCAGGAAATAACAGACGCTGACAAGATTGTTATCATTGATGAGATTCAGAAGCTGCCGATTTTGCTTGATGAAGTACATAACTTAATTGAAGAAAAAGGGATTCATTTCCTTCTTACAGGGTCCAGTGCCAGGAAGTTGAGAAATAAGGGCGTAAATCTGCTGGGGGGCCGGGCCAGAACCAGGCGGCTGCGGCCCTTTATTCTCAAAGAGTTAAAGGAGGATTTCCAATTACTGAAAGCCCTGGATACAGGTCTGATCCCTTCCATCTATTTTTCCGATTCACCATTTGAAGATCTGGAGGCATATGCGGGAAATTATTTAAAAGAAGAGATTGCAGCGGAAGCCATCGTTCGGAATGTTCCTGCATTCAGCAGATTTCTCGCTGTAGCCGGGCTGTGTAACGGTAAAATGATCAATTATACGAACATAGCAAGCGATGCACAGGTTCCAAGATCAACCGTGCAGGAATATTTTCAGATTCTACGTGACACGCTGCTTGGCGATGACCTGCGTGCATGGCGGAAATCCGTCAAACGAAAACCGGTTGCCACTTCAAAATTCTACTTTTTCGATATAGGAATCGCCAGATTTCTGCAAGGTCGTCGGGGTCTAAAGATGAGATCTCCGGAATTTGGGGAGGCATTTGAAGCTTATATCCATCATGAGATAAAAACCTACTGCGATTACAAGGGGGGTTGTGATCTGTCTTACTGGAGGGCAACCTCGGGATTTGAGGTTGACTTTGTCATCAACGGAAAAACAGCGATTGAGGTAAAGGGGAAAGCAAATATCACAAAAAAAGACTGCAAAGGGCTGACCGCAATAAAGGAAGAAGAACTTTTAGAGAATTATATACTGGTTACTCTTGAAGATACCCCTCGAAAAGATGGGGATATATGTATCCTTCCCTGGAAAGATTTTATTACGAACCTGTGGCAGGATGCGTATGTATGATAATATCCCTAAACGCTCGCTTCGCAGGACCGCAGGGTCACCAAAAAAAGGAACCTTGCGCCTGCCGGCTGGAATATGGTAGTTTTTTGAGAACAGGTGTCAGAGGATAGAGAACAGAGGATAGAGAACAGAAAACAGGAGTCAGCTCCCAGACCCCGACACCTGCCCCCCCGACTATGATACGACAGATTAAAAAATTTGAGACTAAGTTGATCGATCAGCGCCTGGCTGAACATCGAGGGCTGATCGCCGTCTGCGGTTACGATGATAGAGTTATTAAGAATGGTCAGTTTGGTGGAGAGATTCTGGAATCTGTCTTTGACTCGATCAATATTCTTGGCCTGGTCTATTTCATGCCGCACCCTCTGTACCAGGGAATCATAGAACACATGGCCAAATCGGTTTCCGTCCTTTCACCTCAAGATTGCGAAACGCGCACGTTTCTCCATGACATCCCCGTTATAGAGAATTTTGAACCGGAGTTGATCGCGAAAGCCCTTTCTCGACGCAGTGGGGCCGTATTTCGCAGTGGGGCCGTTATAGCCCAGGGGACCGTGACCATTGAACAGGCCTTTATTGCCGCAAGCTCTGTTGTTCACGCCCTGTTTATCAACTACTTCATTGAATACTGGCGTAAGAGACGCGCGGGCCGGCTTACCACGTCCGACCGCAATCATTTCGAACATGTATTGGAAGGCCTCTTCTCGTTACCCGAGGGAAATTTTTCATTGGGACGCGGACCTTTTGACTCTGAGTCTGTTATTTTAAAGGAGATGGCCCGTGCGGGAAAGGCAATAGTAGACGCTGGTTTGGTCGATTCCTTCTTTGGCAACATCAGCTATACAGCAGAAGGGATCTGTTATATCAGTGAGACGGGAAGCAGCCTGGACGAACTAAAAGGCGCTATTGTCCCAGTGCCGATAAACGGCTCTTCCAGCGTGGGGCTTACCGCATCCTCTGAATTGGGCGCGCATATAGGAGTCGTAGAAAAGACCGGTTGTAGCTCCATCTTGCATGGTCATCCGAAATTTTCCGTGATTGCTTCTATGATGTGTGAAGAAGACGGTATCTGTCAGCACGACTGTTACAAGAACTGTCCTAAGTTAAGAGACCTTGAAGGGATTCCGATCGTCTCCGGAGAAATAGGGGCAGGGGGGCTGGCTAAAACGCTACCTGCTCGTATCGAAAAGGACAGTGGCGCCATCGTTTACGGGCACGGCGTATTTACAACAGGTACGAGCGATTTCAGGAAGCCGTTTGATAAGATGATAGAGATAGAGCGAACGGCGCGAGAGTTTGCTATAAGGCAATGTGGGATGGTATAATTCTTTTTAATGTCTAATTCCCCGTAGCTTGTGTGGGGTTCCCCTTTTAATCCTCGAAATACCCCATGGGAAAGCAGTAGGGTCACATCTTAAAAATTAAGTATTGTGCTCTAAACTGTAAAACTAAAGGGCGTTATATATTAAAACAACAAGGGGTTACACCCCCAAGGTGTCTCTATATCAAATTTCGTAGATCACGGAACCAAATAAGGGATCTCGACAAAACGGTGTTGCTTTGGATCAAAATCTTTTGTGTTCCGTGTGGTCAGTTTTATTTTATGATGGTGGGCTAAAGCGGCTTGGAAAGCGTCTGGTAATTTCCACCGATATTTTCTTCGCAATTGAGCAGCATGATCAGCGATAGGTTTGTCAATGATTAAAGTTTGATATTGATCCAGGAACGGTTTTACCTGTGCCTGTTCCTTTTTGTTCAGACCAACCAGTATTTCGGCACGCGTAATGACCGAAATAGCTGTTTGGACAGGATTGAGACTAAGAATAAACTGTGTAGCCTTATTGATTCCATTGAGATGGTCAATTAATATGACGGAATCGATGAGCCTTTCAATCACTGCTAATTCCATTCCGCTCGAATACGCCTCTGATATTTCAGGCCGTCTCCCTTTTTCCATATCCCACGCGTGTTGTGAACAAGAGCCTGGTAAGTTTCCTGAGTTTCGGCCTCTCTCAATCTGCTGATTCCTTGTCGGATCGCCTCAGCAACCGCTACCTTGTAGGCTCTACTATAGCTTTCCAGCCACAGTTTATCCTCTTCTGAGATTGTAATGATAATACGTTTTCCAGCCACGATTGCCCCCTATAACGTGATATATATTATTGTATATCACGTTCCTGTGCCCAGGTCAAGTCAAGAAAAAAAATGAGAAATTACCTTAGGTCTTCCTTTGCATTCTTTCAGCCGTCGTAGCCAAAGCAACTATTGCGAAGTAGGCTTGCGTCTTTGCGGTGAGGTGAGCGCCTACTTACGCCTTAGTCTCTTTTCGACGCAGCTGCCCGCAGGCAGCGGAGATATCTGTCCCCTTGCTATAACGAATCATGGTCGTGTAGTGGTGATCGATCAATATTTTTTGAAACGCGAGTATTGCTGATTCTGTCGGGCGCTTAAAATCGCTTTCTTCAAAGGCATTGAAAGGAATCAGGTTGATCTTTGCCTTGACCTGGCGCAGCAGCTTGACAAGGCGGTGGGCGTCTTCGGGTGAATCATTAACTCCTGATATGAGAATATACTCGAAGGTAATCCTT
>JAUWMN010000076.1 GCA_030613165.1 Desulfobacterales bacterium | reverse complement strand
TTTATTGATATTGTGCTTGGCCGCATCCGAGATGTAGATCCCGTCCCTGTCCAGGGCAATAGAATACGGTTCCGTGATCCCGGCAATACTTTTTAAAAATTTTCCGGTATGGTCGAATATCTTTACATTTCTGTTATCATTGTCCACCGCGTAAATGAGCCCATTGTGGTCCACGACCACATCCGTGGGGTCTTCAAGCAGCATATCCTGCTCCCCTTCAACCCCTATAGAGCCCATGTACACGCCATTTGGGCCGAAAACCTGCACCCTGTCGTTCCCTTTATCGGCTACGTATATCACGCCGTTGTACACGAAAATTCCCCGGGGTTTTTTGAACTCTTTAGGGCCGCTCCCTTTCTTGCCGAAACTGTCCAGATACTCGCCGTCCTTAGAGAAGATTACCACCTTCCCAAGGGCGTCATCGGTAACAAAGATCTTGTTTTCGTACAGGTCAATACCGACAGGTTTTTTAATAATCGGTTCTTTGCCTTTGACCGCGCCCCCAAGGGTAAACAAGGTCTCGCCGTCTCGGGACAAGACTCTGATAGTTCCGTCCTTCTGTGTCGTATATATTCTGCCTTCTTCGTCTACCGCGACAAATAAAGGCCGACCGACATTAATCTCGCTTATAAATTTGATATCGTGAACGGCGAAAACAGGCAAAGGCAAGGCCATAATCAACAATATAAGTAATAACTTACGCATCTTGTTTCCCCTCCCCTTCGCCGTTACGCATACCCCTCAGAGCATAGATAGCAATGGGGATATGTTTCCCCTTTACCATCACCGGTCCCATGGGCTCTGCCACCACGATGTCCTTTACTCTCTCATACACGGACGCGGTCATTACCGGACAGTTCACATTCCTGCCCTCGCTCTGAATCCTATACGTGAGGTTCACATTATCGCCTATGGCGGTGTATTCCATCTTTTTCCCCACGGCGCCGATGTTACCCACGATCACCTCGCCGGTATTGATGCCGATGCCAAAAGAGAGGGGTTCGGTGCCTTCTGAAACCCATTGTTTTCGCAAACCCTCCATCCTCTTGATCATCTCCAGAGTGCATTTAACCGAGCGTTCGGCATGATCCTCCTGCTCAACAGGGGCATTCCAGTACGCCAATATCCCATCGCCCATGAACTTGTCCAGAGTGCCCTCGTACTTAATGACCACGTCGACCATCTCGGCCAAGTATTCATTCAGGATCTTCACCACCTCGTGCGGTCGGCGCTTTTCACTGTAGGTGGTGTAGTTCTTTATGTCAGCAAACATGATGGTAATGACGCGGTTGTCCCCACCTATTTTTGCCTGCTCGGGGTTTTTTACCAGTTCGTCCACAATCTTTTTCGATACGTAACTTGAAAACATGGAGCGTATTGTTCGTGCCTTTTTGTCAAGGTAGAAAAACCTCAGATACGCGGCAACAGAATACGACAGCATCACGCTGAAAATGGGATACACCATGCTGACCCACCTTCCGGCAAGGAACATCAGATATGAAAAACCGACATAACCTGCCGCAAAGATCAGAACCAGGGGAAAAGAGATGGATACCCGAAGCCAAAGGGTTATTAAAAAAACCAAAAAGCCCAGAATGGCTATGGAAAGGAGGTCAACAAGCGCTTCGATGCCGCCCCGCTGTATAAAGTCCCCTCTAAAAATGTTGTCAGCTACATTTACGTTGACCTCAACCCCCGTACTGTTGTTGGAAAATGGCGTCACCCTCATGTCGTAAATGCCAATGGCAGTGGCTCCCACGAAAATCACCTTGTCTCTTAACTGTGCGGGCGCGACCCGGCCCCTTATCACGTCTGAAAACGAAAACCTCTCATAAGTATTCGGCGGCCCCCTATAATTAATCAGCATTCCCGTATCTATATCAGTAGGAATTCTCTTTGAGCCGAGCAAAATCCCGTAATCCCTCATTTCAAACTCATCCGTCCCCATCGCTTCCATAGCCGCGGTGAGGGCCAGAGAGGGATAAAGTTTCCCCTCGTAAGGAATGACCAGTCTGGTCCACCTTATTACCCCGTCTTCATCAGGAAAGACGTTGATATGCGCGGTGTTTTTTGCCGACCCGGCCAGCACGGGGATGTTGTCGATTATTGACGCCACTCGCCCGTCCTCGGAAAACTCAAACGCCGCGGCAAGACTCGTTATCCCGGAGTCCTTGATTGATGAAGCCAATCCGGAGTCAACCTCTGCTGACTCCTCCTCAGGAAAAAGTATATCAAAAAGCACGGCCTTTGCCCCTGCCCTGGATGCATAATCGATCAGCTCACGGTAGGAATCCCTGGACCAAGGAAACCTGCCCAGTTCCGCGACGCTTTTCTCGTCTATGGCGACTATGACAAAGTTACTGTTATGCTCTACAGGCCCCCGCATAGCCTTGAATCTCAGGTCATAAGTATTGGCCTCAACGCCCTCAAGAAAAGCCGGCTGCATATAGTAAAGAACCACGACAAAAGCCGCCATCAAAAAACCAAACAAAACCGTTATGTATCCGAATCTCTTTGGAGATATAGTCATAGATATGAATCTCTTTGTAAGACCTTTGCCTTTGCGAAAGCTGCAAATAGAGCTATCTTGCCTTGATTAGTCTAATCGGTAATCTGTTAAAACTCTTTAACGATTTTACATAGAGTAAGGAGGCTGTCCGAGAATTCTCGGATAGCCTCCTAAGGCGGGAATATTGATCATTGATCATTTCACATTTGTCATCTGTCATTTTTTTAATGATAAATGACAAATGATAAGACCAAGATAGACTCATCAGGAACTTTTTACAAAGTCATCAAGGATTTTCTCATACCTAAGTTGACCACACTGTCCGTTAGTTTTCTTATTGACCTGAACACGGGCGCATTTCCCGCCTCCAGGAGCACGGGTGTCCGTGTAAGGATTGGCCGGGCTAAATCTGTTCCCCTGGGGATCGTGCCCATAAAATGGATATCGGCTGAGAGAATCCCGCGGGCCATTGTCTCTATTGCGTTAAAAGTCACCTCAGCCTTGTGAGAACGGCTTTCTTCGATCATTAAAAGGCCGATCTCCGGACAAGCCACAGTCTTGGCAATCTGCTTAATCATGACACCCGTTTCTATTAATGCTTTCGAATTGACCATTACAGGGAGTATGAAAAAAGGATTTGTTGGATAAACCAATTTCATAAGTTTGAAGATGTCGGAGCTCGCGTTTATTATGAGGAAATGAAAATCACGTGCCAGGCTATTTACTGCTGTGAGGCAATCGGTAGGATCAAAGCCCTTTTCCAAAAGAATGGTTTTGATTTTTTTACAGCCGGCGCTTGTAATATCTATTAATTTTAGCGCCCCAAGGCCCCGGAACATTGACGACGTCGGAGACAACCTACACATCAATGACAATATACTTTCCGTGTCAATCGAAGCGGGGAAATGAGACCCCAAGAGAAAAAAGGCGCTTGGAACCGTGGCAACAGTCTCGACGATTCCCACGGAAAAACCTTGCCTTGCCAGCTCAAGGGCCAAATTACAGGCAAGAAAAGTCTGTTCAGCAAAGAAGCTGTTTGAAGCAAATAGGAGACACGGGGTTCGTGTAATCCTGTCAGAGAAAGGAGTAATGGCGCCGGAATCGGCCTGGAACTCTCTTGAGGCGGGCCTTGTTGTTTGATCCAGAGGACTCAGGCGAGACAAGAAAAGATGAGCAACCTCTTCTAATCTTCTTTCCCGCTTTTTTTTCACGTCCATTCGATATAAATCAAAGGCGTTTCGAGACGTTTTACAAAATCATCCTACACGAATAATAGAATTTACACCTCCGAACAAATCGTCGACTGTGTTATCGTTTCCCGGATCAGCAACCCATTGGTTATCAATCAAGTACTTATACTGGTAGGCGCCTGGTTTGAGCCGTTTAATCTTCTGCCACATGGGCCTGCCCTGGGAGTGAGTTAAACGGAGATTCTCCGGCATCCAACCATTAAAGTCGCCGGCAATCTGGACCCTTTCTTCCTCGGGGGCCTCCAATGTGAACACAATCTCCTTGTCCTCAAGCTCTCCGTGGGGTTTATCAAAGTTCACAAGCGACTCAAAAATAGAAATCTCAGCCCTTTTTTCAGCTACTTCGGTGAGTATTTCTTCGGTTAAGTTGTGATAGTCTCGGAAGCCTACGCAGCGCTTGTCATATTCACCTATAGTTTTTCCGTGACTTGCGGCTTCCCTCAAGCGGGTGGAGGCATTGATAATAGTCTTAAAGCAGTGGTCAGGGAAATTAGCCTTCAACTCCTCTACCACTCTCCTGGCAAATCTGGTTCTGCGGTCAATGTTTGTCGCCAGAATCTTTATGGAAAGTTTGTGGCCCGCGCTCTTCTCAAGGAGTTGCAGGGTTTCAAGCAGCTTATCCAATCCCTGAAGCGAAAAGGAACTGGGGTCGACCGGAATTATTATTTCTTGTGATGCCATCAACCCATTAAAGGTCAAAAGGCCAACACTAGGGCAACTATCAATAATGAGATAGTCGTAATGGTTGCCAATCTCCTCAAGACACCGGACAAGTTTATACTCCCTATCCGGGGCGCCTGCCATTATCTGCTCAAAGGCGCTCAAGACAACATTGCTGAAAACAGCGTCAAGGTTCTTCCTCACAGGCTGTATGGCCTCACTTATGGAAACCTTATGGAGTAAGACCTCAAAGATGCTTTTCTCTATCTCGTCGGGATTTACCCCCAGTCCCATTGCTGAATGCCCTTGAGGGTCGAGGTCAATCAGCAAGACTTTCTTCCCCTCCATTGATAGACAACTGGCTAAATTTATTGCTGTTGTAGTTTTCCCACAGCCACCCTTTTGATTAATCAAAGCAATTCTTTTCATCACGCCTGCCCTCCCTTAGAGACCTTGAGACCTTTGCTTCGTTCTTATAAAGCACCGTTCTTGGAAGATGATAAAAAACTATTTTATCGCTTTATAAATTTTTATCAAAAAAGATATTGTGTGTCAAGGGCAGATCAATCACAAGATATTGTGGTTATGGGGAGGCTGCCTCTGGCTTTGTCGTCACGGTAAGAGAATATTTAAACAACCGAGCTCATCATAAACCATGGTTGGATATCACAACTTTTGATACTTGGGCACTTAGATACTTCTTACCATCCTTTGTTGAAATCAATATCCGTCCCCTATGCCCCTCGGTCTCTCTCCACTGATTTGTTAAAAGCTCAATAATCTTCTATTACGATTGGACCTTCCCCGAGTTCGAAAATCGTATCTGAAGGAATAATTTCAAACCATTTTTTAAATTTATTATAGTCTCTATTCTTTGGCCATATATCTGGGGCTTCCATCCATGATGATAGCTCTTTCTCAAAAATCTTTTTGTAGTTTTTTTTCATGAACAATTCATAATTGTTCTCATCATAATTTTCGGGGATGAGAAGTGAAGTTGCATGTATAGTATCAGCATATAGTTTGGGTCCATCGTCATCAAAGCTATTAGCCCAGTCAATATATGGCTTTTTCGGGATTATTGTTACAATAGTTCTATTTATGGTTTTCATATTTTTTTGCTTTTAACGCTGCTAATCAGCCGCGCGGCTTTTTGCGTCGGCTGATTAGCAGCGTTATGTGATTCTTTTTATTCAGTATTCTTGTTTTCAAGCTTCTTTGTGGATGTTTCAAGATGCTCAATAAAATCTTTTTCACCCCTGGAAAGTTCATTTTTATTTCTTTCTCTAAAGATTTCGTATTCTTTTTCGACTTTTTCGATAGCCATCGTGTGGCTGATCTCTCCAGCATGGTTTAATATTTCTCTACCGGTCATTTTTAAAAAGTCGTCAAGTCTTTCAATCCAGTCACACATGTACATTGGTTGCTGATTTAGCGCCTGCAACTCGGCCACTTCCAGGTAAGCTGTTACGATCCTATTGAGGGTATCCAGTTCTCTTTCACTCAGATAGTTTTTGGCAATGCCGGCTTCCTGCTTCGTGGGTTTATCCCTTTTAAATGATGTAATCCCCATAAAAGGTTCTGTGGCATCAGCTCGTTCATAAATAATTTCAGCGGCAGTATTGCCATGGGCGGCCCAATGCATTTTATTTTGAATGGTTTTAAAAAACGCTTTTGACATTTCAACTGATGGTTCATAATCAATACTGGTGGCATAGATATCCAAAACTTTTCGCCAGAAAACTTTTTCTGATGAGCGGATATCTCTGATACGCTGCAATAGTTCATCAAAATAGTTGCCGCCGCCTGCTTGTTTCAGCAACTCATCATTCATGGTAAAGCCTTTGATGATATACTCTTTTAAGCGTTCGGTTGCCCATTTGCGAAATTGTGTGCCGCGATGAGATTTAACACGGTAGCCAACCGAAATGATGACATCCAGATTAAAATGATCTCTGTCCCGTTCTACAGTGCGAGGTCCTTCCTTTTGAACTGTCCGGAATTTCCGGACAGTTGATTCTTTTACAAGCTCTCCTTCTTTATAAATATTGCCGATATGCTCTGAAATCGTGCGTTTATCCTTTGCAAACAACTCTGCCATTTGCTGTTGGGTCAGCCAAACCGTTTCATCCAGCAGGCGTGTTTCAATTCGGGTTTCATTGTCTTCTGTCTGGTAAATTAATATTTCTGAGGTTTGTTCCATTTATCTGCTTTCCATTTCAGTATATTTAGAAATTCACTTATGTACTTTTAAATTATCATTTTTATTCCATGTTTTTTCAAGGAGTCGGCATTTATTTATGTGGTGCACTTTGGATTTGAATTCACCCCTATTGTTCCATTTTTTGATTAATCACCAGTCAGCACGTTTATCTCGCTGACTTCAAGAACCGTCACACCGTTCAGGCGCCCTCGTACTTGTCCCTGCGCCTGGGTCGTAAAAGGTCCTCCGTGACTTGGTGGACATCGGTGACTGATCGGCTGGATGGCGGCTTCATCCCACTTTTGGGGCGTTGACCAAGACGAAGTTCGAAATGCCAGAAAAGTGCGATGGCCTTTCGATTCGCCACCTAATAGTGTACGCAAATCTTTTGCAAGTTTACCATTGTTGGTAATATTCGCCCCTCCAAAGGCCTCTAGCATCCACCCTTCGCCCTCAAGATCCGCAATCCGTCTACCTTCGTATTCTGACTGTTGCGTAGGGGCACAGATTCGTGTAGTGAGAGAATATTTTTCTTCGAGCAGGGCAATTGATTGAAGCAAGACGAACATATGACCGAGGTTGTTAAATATCTC
>JAUWMN010000046.1 GCA_030613165.1 Desulfobacterales bacterium | reverse complement strand
TGGCGCGTTTAGTTAAGCCTTTTAGGCTTTTAGTTTTTAGAAACTATATATAATTAACAAGGCTCACCTGCATAACCTTGCTGGCCGCTACTAAAGCAGCCTGATAGGTCGCCTCCTTTTTCTTTAGCTCCATTATAGCATAAATCATGTCAGCATCTTCGAGTTTTGACAGTCTTTCAGTGTAAGCAAAATCGAGATCACTGATAATTCCCTTTCTAATATCAAGGCGTATCTCTTTTTGTCCAGTATCGGAAATTATTGTAGTTATCTTATCAAAGTGGTTATCCAATCGGCTCATCTGCGTTTGAATTCCACTGACATTGTCGGTCTCCAGCGCAGTCTTTAAATCGACCAGGGTCTTAAATATATCATCAGCGGTTGCGTTAGCTCCAAAGACCGTCTCTCCATCCCTTCCCACCTCTATATTCATATTTTTCCCGATCTTTACCGAAAAGGGATCGTTGTTTCCGTTGTAAATTCCGTTAGCGCCAATAAGGTCAAAGTCAAAAGGGGCTGTGTCTGTCCTCGATCCTGCGAATATATATCTGCCGTTGACATCAGTATTGGCCAAGGCCTTTAACTCTTCCAGATAGTGTTGAACAGCGGTCGCCGCACTTAGCCGTTCATCAGGTCCTATTGTAGCATTTGCCATCTGAATACATAATACCTTGGCGTCAGAGATAAGATCACTTACACTGCTTAATGCGGACTCAACCGTATTCAGCCATGTTCTCCCCATGTTGATATTTCTTTGCAGCTGTTCTATATTTGACCGGGCAGAATGCAGATTAAGCACACTGGAAAGTCCGACGGGATCATCAGAGAGTTTATTGATCCTTTTCCCGGTTGCCACCGTCTCATTGGCATGTTTCAACTCTTCAGTAATAATGCCTAAATTGGCTGTCATGTTATCATAAAGTGTTTTCGTTGCTACTCGCATGTCATTACACCTCTGCTAATTTAGGAATCAATTTTCCCAATCCCTCAATCCCTCAATCCCAGAATCCCTTAATTCCTATTATTATTTTACATCAATCAATCGCCCAAGCATTTCATCCGCAACAGAGATCAACTTCGCTGCCGCCGCATAGGCATGCTGAAACCTAATAAGGTTGGCCATCTCCTCATCAAGGGAAACACCCGAAATACTATTACGCACCTCGGTCAGTCTGTCGAGAATAGACTGACTGTATTCTCTTCCTCTTGTGATACTTTCTGATTTGATCCCAATTGAACTAACCAGCGTGTGGTAATAATCTTCCACTGTAGACGAAACCGTCGTTGATGTGGGTGTCGAACCCCGACTATAGGTCCATCTTTCTATGGATGCCTCTCTATACTGAAGGTCAGCCATGTCTAAGGCATTACTGTTATCTCCAACCGCGAAATCTCCGAGGGCATCAATTTTCGCTGCCGCAATATTATCGGTATTGGCAATTACACTATTGACAGCCATGGAAGTCGCATCATCTCCTTGGAAAAAGGTGTTGATGCCGAGTGCGGCAAGGGCATTGCTGGTGTCGTTGGAAAAGGCAAAAGTATAATTATTTGCGGTTGTTATTTGAAGCTTGCCGTTTGAGACCGTTGCAGTGAGGTTGGCGTCTATAGCTGTGATAGTAGCGGCCAAAGCGTCCAAAGTGGTGCCACCTGGGTCTGCATCAATTGTTACGGTTGTCGATCCTCCTCCCACCACGTTCCCTAAAGCATCATAGAGCCAGATTTCGAATGTTCCATCGGTAACTTTATCATAGAAATCGAGCCCTGAATCAACGGTGCCTATTTCTTCAGCGCTGTTTGTGGTGGCATAGGTCCCTGTTACGGAAGAAAAGCCGTTGAGCCCGACTCCTTGCGTATGAAGGCTGTTTACTTCCCATATAAACGATTTAGCAAGTGCGTCTAAGTCGGCCCGATACTTAGGGATAAATTCATCCCTCATATCCAACCATCCTCCGAGCTTGCCCCCTCTGATCGAGTCGGTCAGATCAACAAGCAAATCGCCGGAGCCCTCCAATTTTATCCCGGCGCCATCCACACTCATATCGTAGCTTTCACTTCCCAAGACCATTACCTGACCTTTACCAACTATCACGGTAATTGCCCCGTTATCCTGTTCAAACCACTTGTTGTCGATATACTGAGACAGTTCATTCAGCAGGATAGTACGCTTGTCTCTCAGATCATTGGCGACCTTCTCTACCTCCATTCCCACAATCTGATTGTTGACATCGGCAATAGTAGCGGTGATTTCATTTATCTTTTCCACGCTATGCGCGATCGATCGATTCAGGTCTATGACAAACTCATCCAAATTTGTCCTAAGCGCGTCAAAAGCCTCGGCCAACATGACACTCCTTTCATAAAGCATAGCTCGTTCAGCGTCGCCTGAGGGGTTGTTTGAAAGGTCATGCCAGGCATTCCAGAATGCTGCCATATGCGCGCTAAGTCCATTGTCTGAAGTCTCGTTAAATATTCCTTCAAGGATTGCCATGTAATTTTCAGCAGCTTCTAATGAAGCCGCGTCTGACTCGCGTTCGGACATTCTTGCCTCTATAAAGCTATCAGCCACCCTTGTGATACTACCAATATCCACGCCTCGGCCAAATAATAGACCGGCGTAAACCGACGGATCTTTAGTCAAAAAGTCGACCCTTTGTCTTGAATATCCTTCTGTATTGACATTGGCTATATTATGGCCGGCAACATCAATGGCATACTGCTGACTTAAAAGCGCATCCTTAGCAATATTCAATACAAGGCCTATACCTGACACTGTTATGCCTCCCTGTGGAGCAATATGTTACCCTTGGGTCTTCCGTTCAGAGAACATTCGCCATTATATGTAACCTGTGATCTCCCTGTGTTTGTAATAATCGATATTATATCGTCAAGTATCCCAATAGAGTCTTCAATAATCGACATATTTTCCTTACTACGCGTTTTAATTTCCATTTTTAATCCCATGAGGGTGTGGTGAAGGTTTTTAAGTCGTTCACGATAATCAGATGGAATATAAGAACTTATTTGTGAAAACCAAGATTCTTTTTGCTCTACATGAAATGCGGGAACAATATCATGGACACGTTCCAGCAATCTCTTGCGAAGCGTATTTATATCTGAAACAACGGTCTGTTTTTCTTTTGAAATATCCCACAGTTCGTCCATGTCGACTTCTATAAGACATTTGCGCTCTCTTTTCAGGCACTCCACAACCTCCTTGTATAATAGAAGTTTTTTCTGCAAATCCCTTTCAATTATATCTAATATATCTAACTTTTTTTCCATACCCGCCTCGCAGTCTTATATAAATACTATTCGGACACAAGCGCTGTTTTCTAAAGCAATCATTGGTCCTGACTATAATTCTGGAGTTGTTTGAACAACATTTCACCTATTCCCAACCCCTTGTCATTTGCGATCTTTTCTGCAATTTTTTGGTCCATCATGGAGCGGTATATATCGCCTCCATGGGTTGAATCCAAAAAACCTGATTTAGGAATGCTTTTTCTCATTTCTTTCAACATATTGGCGATAAAGATGGCCTCAAAATCCTTACAAACTTTTTCAAGTCTCTTTTTTTCGGAAGAGTTGGTGTTGTCCGGCGTATTAGATATTGCTGGTATTGTTTCAGTCGGCATGTCTTTTCCCCTTATCTATAAATTTGGACACAGATTTTCACAGATACACACAGATACTTATTTTCCAAGATTATCGAATACCTTGATAAATTCCCATCACTTTCCCATTTTAACCCGCAACTCGTAACCCGTAACCCCATATTTAATATCCTGACAATCTGTGTTCATCTGTGTCCAAATGAAAATTTCTGTCTAAATGTACTTATATAATCTCTATCTCTGCCTGTAACGCGCCGGCGACCTTTATCGTCTGAAGGATGGTCATAAGGTCTCTCGGGGTTGCTCCAATGGCATTTAGCGCGCGCACCAACTCTCCAATAGTGGCGCCTGCGGGAAGTATGATCAAGTTTTCCTTTTCTTCTTCTACAGCAACATCTGATTCGGGAGTAATCACCGTCTGCCCTCCAGGCGCTGTAATTACACCCCCACTTTCTATATCTGTCCGTACTGTTTCAGCCGTTAAAGGAGGAGCGGGCGCAAAAGGAGCGGGTTGATAAACATCGACTCTCTCTTTAATCGTGATGTACAGGTTGCCATGGGCTATGGCGACCGTTGAAATTCTGACTTTTTCACCAATTACGACAGTGCCGGTTTTTTCATTAAGAACAATCCTGGCAACGGCATCCGGTCTTACCTCTAAATTCTCAAGAGCCGCGATCATCTGAACGATAGTACTTTTAAATGAAGCAGGGATTGTCAATTTCAGTGTCCCTGAATCGACTGGGAAGGCGAGTTTTGCCTTGAATTTCCCATTAATTACTTCAGCCATTCGCATGGCGGTTGTAAAATCCGGATTGTTAAGGGTAATTGTCAACTCATCTTTATTGCTAATAGAAACAGGAATCTCTTTTTCGATTGTAGCCCCACGGGAAATTCTTGCTACCGTAGGATGATTTTTTGTAACTCCTCCGCCGGCAGCTCCACCAACAGAAAAGCCTCCCACACAGAGTGGTCCCTGTGACAAGGCATAGACCTTGCCGTCCACACCACGTAGCGGCGCAAGAAGAAGTGTTCCGCCTTCAAGACTCTTGGCATCACCTATTGAAGATATAACCACATCAACTTTATTGCCTATCCTTGCAAATGGAGGCATTTTAGCAGTTACAACAACCGCGGCCACGTTTTTTACTGTTACACTATCCCTGTCTACTTTGACGCCCATCTGTTTTAACATATTGACGAGTGACTGCACGGTGAAATCGGTGGTGTCCTTATCGCCGGTCCCTTGTAATCCAACCACCAGACCGTAGCCGATAAGTTGATTGCTTCGTATCCCCTTGATCTTCGATATGTCCTTTATCCTAATTCCATATGCTGATACAGCTATTGACAGACATAAGCAGACCGTAAGGCTAACTATCTTCAATTGCGTCCCTATCTTTTTCATAATTCCCTCATTATTTGACGATTGTTCTGGGCTAAAATGGCCATATATAATCTATTATCTGCGCAAGCCAACCCGGTCTCTGTTTCGCCGCAATAACCCCGGTGCCGGAGTATTCGATTCGGGCATCGGCTATGTATGTTGACGATATTTCATTGTCTTGAGAAATATCATCGGGGCGAACAATACCGGAAATCGTTATATATTGAGTTTCATTGTTTACCTTTATTTCTCTAATCCCTTTGATATAAAGGTTCCCATTCGGAAAGACCTTAATCACCCGCGCCGCAACATAAGCGGTGACTTCTCCATCCCGAGTTATCTTTCCTTGCCCGTCAAACTGCGGGTTGATATTAGCTGTGAACATGTTGGCGCTGTCAAAATTCAAGTTCTTTGCGCCCAGAGCTTTCATGTACCCCAAAAAGTCGGTAATGCCGGCCGAAATACTCGATTTTCTACTCGTATTGGTTGTCGCGTTCAATTTGCCCCTCGGTCTCTCAGAGATTCTGACGGTAACAACGTCACCCACATGCCGTGCTCTCATGTCCGTAAAGAGTCTGGCGCCATTTTCAATCCAAAGTGACCCCTCCTCCGGTTTCGCGGCATTGTAAAATTCATCAGGGCAGACTTTATGCTGAGCGGGCTCCATTGCAGTTTCTATTGAAATATCCTTTGACATCCCTCCACTCAAAGAAGCGCAGCCTGATAACAGAACCAACGATAATACCGCAGTAATAATTTGTGTTGACTTCATAGTGACCTCATATTTTTTAAAATTGAACCTTCACTGTTGACGCGTCAATGACCCGAGCCGAAACGATCTTTTTTGACACAGAGTTTTTTACTTTGATCATATCCCCGGGGCGCCCCTCTTCTAAGGTTGTGCCGATTACTGTTACCCTAAGCGCTGCTGATTCCGCCATAATAAGAACCTGGTCTCCCTTGTTAACTACAGGAACATCTTCAAGCATATCTCCCCGTAGGTATTCACCAGATCTAACATAACGTTTAAGCCTTTTCCCCATGACCGCTTTTGCGTCTGAGACAATGTTCAGCGGAAGCTTAGACATATCTTTACGGACTAATTTCACGTCATTTTCAGTTACAACCTCGTTTCTCTTTAACGTGCGTACAGTACAAAATACCTTTTTATATGAGTTAACCCATCCTGAAAGCATCACCCGCTGTTCGCTCTTGTTGTCTATATACACGAACGCCGTAACACTCATGTATCCCAACATCTTTCTATCGCTATTATCCACGATTTTCAATGTGACAGCGCCTGCAGGAATGGGCCGATTCCCTGTCACCTTAAAATTGCTTATGCTAAAGTCAGCGTTATCTTCAATGCGATCCGCTACGTATCTGTAAAATAAATCGTTGTACCGCTTCTTGGAAACTATTTGAGATATTCTTGCAACCTCCACTGTTTCGGGGGATGTTATGGTTGCATTGACAGGCCAAAATCGTTTTGAGCGGAGTATAGTTAATATACGCTCACCCGTGAGCGATCTGGTGTTGCCAGGCCTGGAAGAACTACCCAGGCAGACAGAACCGATCTTTTGCGTGATATTTCTTTCGCCTTTTATTTGTGCGATATCCTTGAGATATATCTTATTCCCTCGGACTGAAGCCTTTGATTTAACAACTATACTGAGAGCGGTATCTTCACCAGCCGTTGAAAGACCATAACTTATCAGGAAAATAAAGACTGCCGCGACCACAATCCTAATGCCTTTTTTCATAACTACTACCTCTTAAGAGCGTTCGCCATCTGAAGCATACTGTCCACGGTCTGAATCGCCTTGGAATTAGACTCGTACGCTCGTTGTCCAATAATCATAGCGACCATTTCCTCGACCACATTGACATTTGACATTTCCAAGAATCCCTGGGCAATCGTGCCGAGTCCATCTACCCCCGGCATCCCTTCTATAGGTTCCCCGGATGCATCAGTGGATCGATACAAATTTCGCCCCATAGAATAGAGACCCGCGGGATTGGCAAATGAATATACGTTGACATCCGAGGAAGTTACTTCTACATTATCCGGACCAAAGGCGACAAGATGTCCGCCCGAATCAACAGAAATCGATATAGCATTTGATGGAATGTTTACCTCGGGCTGCAGTCGGTCGCCATCTGATGTGCAAATATAGCCGTCACTGTCGAGCTTGAAGTCCCCCGCGCGAATATACACCTCCTCCTCAGAGCTTATCACCTTAAAAAATCCTTTCCCCTCAATGGCCCAGTCAAGCTCATTTTGGGTCTCTCTGTAATCGCCCTGAGAGAATATCTTTTGAATTCCCACAGTCTCTGTCCCCAAGCCAATTTGAATTCCGACCGGTATCTGATTCCCGGCTGCGGTTGTAGCGCCGGCAATCCTGAGCGTCTGATACATATGATCCTGAAAGCTAGGGCGGCTTTTTTTGTAGCCGCACGTGCTGACATTGGCAAGGTTGTTGCTGATTGTATCAATGTTCATCTGTTGCGCAGACATGCCCGATGCTGCCGACCATAATCCCCTCATCATTGTTCCGTACCTCCTTGCTATAGTCTACCCACTTCGTTGATCAATTTAGAATTAGCTTCATCAAATGTTTGGATAACCTTGACATAAGACTCATATGCCCGATGTGTCTTAATCATCTTAACCATCTCTGCGAGCGGATTGACATTTGACGCTTCAAGATATCCCTGTTTCACTGAAAGCGGATCAGGATCTATAATACTCCCTTCACCGTTTGGATCATCGTATACGTATAAAGAATTCCCTTCTTTTTTCAAAAAATTACTATGCGTAAAGTCGACTACCGACAGAGTACCCGCATGGTTTCCATCCACAGTAACATCACCGGATGTAGTTATGGCTATTTCAGCTCCCTTAATCTGGATCGGACCATTGTCACCTAACACTCTGTCACCGTTCTGTGTTACCAACATATTTTCAGTATCCAATAAGAAACTGCCGTTTCTGGTGTACCGGATTCCACGGTCGGTTTGAATTCTAAAAAATCCCTTCTCACCCAACGCGACATCAAGTTTATTACCGGTGTAATTCAAACTTCCCTGGCTTAGATCAGTCGACTGCCTCTCCTTCAATACTTCATCAAACGTTAATACATCCTTTTTAAAGCCTGCTGTGCTTGCGTTGGCCAGATTATTGGTGATTATCTCCATGTGTTGTTCTGCAAACAGCCCGCCTGTAATAGCCTCATAAATACCTGATACCAAGTCCTGTTCCTCCTTAACCCTTTTAATTCGATTTTATTGCCATTTGATGCAACGACAGTGCCAAAACGTGACTCGAACGGACTGTTCGTCAATGGGTGTTTTGTTCGCACTCACCAAGGCTGATAACACTAACCAGCGCAACGCATTAGTCTCCACAAGACCGAACAACCTTTCCAATCACGGACATAAATTTCATTTATATACATGGAGAAAAAATCAGGAAAAAATTTTCAGGTAGGCATTTTTTTCCTGTCCGACAGGGAGTGCCGGGTTGCGAGTTGCGGGTTTAAAAGGGAAAAACCATTTTTGATAATTAGACTGAATTAGATAGCAAA
>JAUWMN010000286.1 GCA_030613165.1 Desulfobacterales bacterium | reverse complement strand
TGTTGACGCGTGAAGGGAATAGGTTATTAGAGAACTTTATAAATCTGGGACACAGATGAACGCAGATTATCAGGATAAGAAATATAAAGTTACGCGTTGCGAGTTACGTGTTGCGGGGTACGGGTTGCGTGTTTCGAGTCTTATTTCCATTTCTTATCCTGATAATCTGTGTTCATCTTTGTCCCAGATTTATAAAGTTGGACAGCAACTTATTCCCCTCTCGCGTCAAAAGTGATTCAGGGTGAAACTGTACTCCCTCGATGGAAAGTTCCTTGTGTCGTATTCCCATAATTTCTCCCTGTTTTGTTTCGGAAACAATCTCGAAACAATCCGGAAGACTCTCGCGTTCAACAACAAGGGAATGATAACGCGTTGCCTTAAAGGGTTGCTTTAATTGAAGATATATCTTCTTGCCGTCGTGGTAAATTTCTGAAACCTTTCCGTGCATCAGACGCCCGGCACGCACAATTTTGCCGCCATACGCCTTGGCAATCGTCTGGTGCCCCAAGCATACGCCAAGGATGGGGATTTTACCCGCGAAATATTTGATTGCTTCAATACTGATTCCGGCATCCTCCGGCAGACCCGGGCCGGGAGAGATCACCAATCTGTCCGGGTGAATATCTCTAAGCTCTTTGAGTGTGATCTTGTCGTTTCTGAAAACAGAGATTTCTTCGCCTAGCGCCCCAAAGGCCTGTACAAGATTATACGTAAACGAATCATAGTTGTCGATCATCAAGATCATGAGCTTGTTCCTTTTTCAGCCATCGAAACTGCTTTAAACAACGCCTTCCCTTTATTAACGGCCTCCTCGTATTCCTTTTCCGGAACTGAATCAGCTACGATTCCCGCTCCTGCCTGCACCATTGCCTTTCCATTATGAATCAGGATGGATCTAATGGTAATTGCCAGATCCATGTTCCCGGAAAAACTGAAATATCCGACCGCCCCGGCATAAGGACCTCGTTTATGTGCTTCTAATTCTTCAATAATCTCCATGGCTCTCACCTTTGGAGCCCCTGATACCGTACCTGCCGGGAAAGAAGCGCCCAACACATCAAAAGAATTAACCCCGTCCCTCAAAGTCCCTTCTACGTTTGAGACGATGTGCATTACATGAGAATATCGCTCGACCACCATCATCTCGGTAACTTTAACGCTTCCGTATCGACATACACGTCCCAAATCGTTTCTCCCCAGATCGACCAGCATGATGTGTTCGGCCCTCTCCTTGGGATCCGCTAAAAGTTCTTCCTCAAGCGCCTTGTCCTCCTCTTCGGTCTTTCCACGCGGCCTTGTTCCGGCAATGGGACGCAGGGTCGCGCGATCGTCTTCTACCCGAACCATTACCTCGGGGGATGAGCCCAAAAGCACTGTTTCGTCGAACTTCAGGTAAAAGAGATACGGAGAAGGGTTAATTCGCCTGAGAGCACGATAGATATCAAACGGGTCAGAGGTGCTGTTGGCTTCAAATCGTTGCGAAAGAACTACCTGAATAATATCACCCGCCCTGATATACTCTTTGGCCTTAAGGACGATAGATTCAAACCGTTCTCTGGGGATAGCCGCAGCCATAGAGGGTGATGCCTCTGACACCGGTTTTGTTTTTTTCAGGGGCAATGGACGCTGGATTTTTTCTATTAATTTCTCGATCCGGCCAACCGCATCGTTATACAGTTTATCAGGATCTGTCCCGTCGGCAAGGCGCACATTGCACACCACCTTTATCGACTGCTCCAGATTATCGAATATCAGTAACTGCTCCGGAATCATAAACTGAGTGTCAGGCAGGCCCAAATCGTCCGGAAGCTGATCCGGAAGCTGTTCGAAGAACCGGACTACGTCATATCCCAGGTATCCGACCGCTCCCCCAAAGAAACGGGGAAGTCCTTTAGTCTCAAAGGGGTTATACCAATTAAGGAGCTTTTCCAGGGAACGGATGGGGTCGACGGCGTCCTCTTGTTTTTGTTCACCTTTTTTATCAATTGTAATCGTGTTTCCTTTACTTTTAAAGACAAGAGAAGGTTCAATTCCGATAAAGGAATAACGTCCCCATTTCTCCCCGCCCACAACACTTTCGAGCAAAAAAGAATACCTTCCCCCGCCCACCTTTTTAAAAACTCCAATGGTAGTCTCGGTGTCTGCCAGGATTTCCCGGTAGACAGGGATGAGATTATACGTTTTTGCTTTTTCCAAAAATTCTTTTCGCGTTGGATAGGTTGTTCGCCTCATAAAAGGTTATCTTCCTCTTTATATTTTATCACTTATTAATAGGTTCTTCTTTGCGCCCTTTGCGTCTTTGCGGTGAAGTTAGTTACAAATAAAAATGCCGTGGGGATCGCCCACGGCATTCATGAAACCGCGGGATAGTGGCCCACGGTTTAACTGTAAAAGCAGAAGATATTACACGGGTGGGCACACCACATCGTTTGTGCTACACCACCACCAACATCTTTCCGCTTTATTTTGCTTCATATTAATTAAGACCTTACTGTTTCAGTGATATCATAGGTTTTTTTGCCGTGTCAAGTCTATTTTTTATGACTTAGCGCTTCTATTCGCAAATACGGTTACGTAT
>JAUWMN010000130.1 GCA_030613165.1 Desulfobacterales bacterium | reverse complement strand
TGAAAAAGGCTCATTTACAGGGGCTGTTGCCAAAAAGATAGGAATGTTTGAAATGGCTGATGAAGGTTCTGTGTTTCTGGACGAAGTTGGTGAGATGAGCCCTACAATGCAAGTCAAGCTCTTGCGGGTGTTACAGGAAGGGATTTTTTATCGCATTGGAGGGAACGCGCCGATCTCTGTTGACGTCAGGGTCATATCGGCAACGAACATGGACATTTTAAGAGAGGTCTCTGAAGGACGATTTAGAGAAGATCTTTATTATCGTTTAAACGTAGTCCAGATCCATATGCCCGCACTTAGAGAACGAAGAGACGATATCTCATTGTTGGCCGAACACTTTTTGAACATTTTTAAAAAAGAAAGGGGGACAATGGATCTCACAATATCTCCTGCCGCCATGGAGAAAATTGTTCAGTATGACTGGCCCGGCAATGTCAGGGAGCTGGAGAATGCTATTGAGAGAGGGGTGGTCATGGGGAATGGGAAAGAGATATTGCTGGAAGACCTGCCAATACAGACCTCATCATCTGATTGTGGAGGTGATATACAGGTTGGTATGAGCCTTAAGGCTGCGGTGGATCACTTCAAAAAAGAATTTATCATCATGACACTTAACAGCACCGGAGGCAATAAAAGCAAGGCAGCCAAGGTGCTTGATGTCCAGAGAACCTATTTGTCACGTTTGGTGTCAAAGTACAATCTTAATTGAAACTGCCTCACCTGTGTCATTTTTCACAAAAAGAGCCCCCATTTGTCTACTAAACAACACACTTGATCAGGTGAGGTTAAGCAAGTCAGCTGTAATTATGCCAGCTTAGCAAGAAGCCGAAAAGCCCCTTTTTTCTCAATGGAAGATGACCGGGATGAGGATGAATAAGGATGACTTTCAGATAGTTATCTTCACCCTTCCCTTTCTCCTTCCCCACCGGGGCAACGGTGTCAATAATTATGGAAAACTACAAACAGATTTTCCTGGCATGCGGTTTGCTTATTCATCGTGTTGAGTATATGGGTTTTTAAAAAGGCCCGAAAAGGGGGTGGTAGGTTTGAAACGCAGAATTATTGTAACGATCGTGGGATTTGTAATCTTTGTATGTACCACTCAACCCGCCTATGCAGAGGATAGTTACAACAACACGGGCCTATTGCCCGAGGCAATCACACAAAAAGAGGCAACGTTAGAGCCGCCTTGTGATGATAACATGGAGACAGTATTGGAAATTGAGTATAAGAAAAATAGAGTAGGCATATACGGCGTGTTGCAATATCAATACAATGTAAATAACACTATGGAACTTAAGCAGATTTTTGATGTTGGTTCATATATAGACCTACCGATTTTGGTGGGTGTAACGTTCTATTTTTAGTTTGTGTCCATCCAGAAATGGCATCTTTTGCCCCAATACTGCGTTCTCCGCGAGTTTCTGTCCTCGATGTAGCGCTACTACGCCTGTGGCAGAAACTCTTGTGCGGCCTTGTCTTGGAACAAAACTTACCATTTCTGGATGGACACTATCTCGTGGACTCACCGGCTATTGGTAGTACAATCATAAATGTACTCCCTTCTCCCTCCGTACTTTCAACGTAGATATGACCATTGAATGATTCAACAATTCTTAAGGATATCGCCAGACCTAAACCGTTACCTTGCCCCGGAGATTTGGTTGTAAAAAAAGGATCAAATATTTTTTCCAAATTACTTCCGGCGATTCCTGTGCCCGTGTCTGAGACTGTCAGAAGGGCACAGGCCCCCGATGTTTTTTCTTTGTACGACTGGAGGCTCGGATGATCCGAAGAAGCCTTTTCTGTTGTGATAGTGAGTCTTGCCGTCCAGCCTTTTTTTTCTTTGTTTAGCATTCCCTGTTTTTCCGTCATAGCATCATAGGCATTGAGGATCAGGTTAATTAGCACCTGTTTGATTTTATTGGAATCGACCCATATCGTGAGGGATTCATCATGCAATTCTGATACAAGTTCGATCTGATTTGCTATTGTTTGATGGGAAAAGAAAGAAATTGTCTCATTGACAATCAGGTTTAGGTCGACTTTTACAGGTTCTGAGTGTGATGGCCGGGCGAAGTCTAGGAGTTCGCGGACAATGGTATCTATACGGATAATCTCCTTTTCAATTCTCTTGAGATAGTCTTTTGATGACTCATCGTCTTTTGTCTCCTCGAGGAGTATATTTGTATAGCCCAGTACAGCTCCTATGGGGTTCCCGATCTCATGTGCAATCCCTGCAGCCAAACGTCCGAGCGAGGCGAGCCTCTCTGACCGGACAAGCTCTTCGCGCGCTTCGTTTAATTTCTGATTTGCTTTGGTCAGAGACTCTATCTGGGCTTCTAAAAGCTTCTTGTTTTCTCCCAATCTTTTTAGCATTCTGTTGAGTGCGATAGCCAATCTGCTGATTTCATTCAAGCCAGAGCTTGTTGAAAGAGTGAAAATATTAGTATCTTCAAATTGATCAGTTAGTTTGACGAGACGGGCTATAGGTTTGATCACGATTCTTGACAGCAGAAAGTTGCCGATTATCACCAGAATAAAGGTGTTCAAACCGATATAAAGCAAAAGCATTACATGCAGTTTGCCGATGGTTTTCCGAACACCATCGATGCCGACTTCGACGTTTGCAGCGGCGACACAATCGGCGCCTAAGAAAAGAGGAGCCATAATGCTCAGTGTATCTTGATTGATGCGGATATCATGTTTTTTAGACTGAAAAAAGAAAGAGAAATGAGGAACCGTGGTTTGAGGTGGGAGGGTGTCTGTACTGGATGCCCATACAGTAAGATCTTTTCCTATGATCTCTATTTTTTTAAAGAGGTGGGGTAGGTACATCCTCCTTATTTGTTCAGACAGAAGCTCTTTTAGTCGATTGCGGAATAGCGGGGCGGTCGAATTTATTCCGGTCTCATCGATCGTTTTTTGTAAGCTTTGAACAGCAGAAAGCCCCAGCTTTTTTGGATACTGAACAAGATTCCCCTCTGTTATTTTTAGGGTAACTATACTTATGAGACCCATGCCGATTAACAAAAGGAATAAAAGTGTCAATAAGATTTCAGTGCGAAGAGTGGGAGTGGTTATTTTCATTGGTTATTTTTTAGGAGTATGTCTTACCTCAAGAGTTCAAAATACCACCTGATGATTTCAGGGCCTTGAAAGATGTATAACAACGCCCCGATACTCAAAAATGGACCAAAGGGTATGGCGACCTGACGTCCCTGTTTTGTTTTAAGCGCAACAAAAATTCCAACCACGGTCCCGAGAACGGAACTGGAGAGTATCGTGAACAAAACCCCCTGCCACCCTAAAAAACCTCCGATCATTGCCAGGAGTTTAATATCTCCCCCTCCCATTCCTTCCTTTTTTGCAATAAATTCATAAATAATGGCAACTACAAGGAGACTGCCTCCCCCCGACACGATTCCGATAAGAGAATCTATCCAGGTCACATATGGCAGAAAGAAGGATGCCAGAAAACCTATCGGGACACCTGGGATTGTGATACTATCCGGAATGATTTTGTGATCTATATCTACAAAGGTGATAATTAAGAGTGAGGCAGCGAAGACATAGAGAATCAAGGCCGGCCAGGTAATGCCGTATCGGACAAAGAGTGCCAAAGCCAGAATCCCGGAGAGGAGTTCCACTAAGGGATATCGAGCTGAAATCATATGGCCACAAAATCGACATTTTCCGCCTAGCCACAAGTAACTCAGTATGGGAATATTGTCGTAGAATTTTATTGACTGATTACAATGAGGGCATGACGATCCTGGAAGTATAAGTGATCTTGAATTGGGAAGTCTAAAAATACAGACATTCAAAAAACTTCCAATTATCAATCCATCCAAAAAAATAAAGCCGGCAAGCACCAATGGAGTCCTTTATCAAACTCAAGACTTTTTACGAAACTGTCAATGTTCCTTGTCTAAAATCTCTCTGACTTTTTTTGTTAGCGCATCTATCTTATACGGTTTTTGGACAAAACCCTCTATCCCATTTTGAAAATCCGTGTGACTTGGGCTATCGTGACTGTAACCGCTGGATATAAGAATCTTCAGAGAAGAGTTCATCGCTTTTAGGTGCTTATATGTCTCCACGCCGTCCATTTTGGGCATGATCATGTCAAGAATAACCAAATCTATGTTGCCTTCTTGTTTTTCATACCATTGAATGGCCTCTAAGCCGTTGGAAGCCAGAAATACTGTGTACCCCTTATTGGTGAGTATTTCATGTCCCAGATTTCTTAAAACCTCTTCATCGTCCACTAAGAGTATTGTTTCACGTCCGCCTGGAACCTTTGATTCCATTACAACACCGGTCATCTCTTCAGCCTTGTCGGACATTGGAATGAAAATTTCAAAGGTGGTTCCATCAGCTGGGCTGCTCTTTACATTAATATGGCCCCCATGGTTTTTAACAATTCCGTAAACCACGGCAAGCCCCAATCCGGTTCCCTTCCCCTTTTCCTTGGTAGAAAAAAAGGGATCAAATATCTTGCTCTGAATTTCTTCCGGTATACCCTTCCCAGTGTCTGAAATCGATATTTTTACGTAGTTTCCCTCTGTTGCCTCTATATAGCCAATGTTGGAATTACCACTAAGATGAACATTCTCCGTTGTCACGGTAAGCTTGCCCCCGGTTGGCATTGCGTCGCGGGCGTTAATGCCCAAGTTCATCAAGACCTGTTCGATTTGTGATGGATCTGCCTCTACTGTCCACAGATCAGAGGCGAGCGATTGTTCTATTTGGATTTTTTTGTCTATGGTTCTTTCAAGAAGGTGGAGAGTCTCCTCAATCGCCTTGTTGATATTGACGACTTGGGATTGATACTTGCCACCGCGGCTAAAGGCCAAGAGCTGTTGTGTCAGCCTGGACGCCTTGACAGCCGATTGTTCTATCGTATCCGCATACTTATAGGTGGTGCAATCGGGCTCGATCTTGATTTTGAGAAGAGACGCATATCCGAGAATACCACTCAAGAGGTTATTAAAATCATGGGCAATCCCCCCTGCCAGGGTACCCATCGATTCCATTTTTTGTGCGTGCAGGAGTTGTTTTTGCGTTGATTTAAGTTCCTTGAGTGTATTGGCTAATTCAATATTTTTTTCAGCCAGGTTATTGCGGGAGATTTCCAGGTCTGACATGATTGCTTTAATAGGCGAGATATCCCTAAAGACATGCATATAGCCAACAACCTCTCCGGATGAGTCGGAGAGGAGCGAAGCGCTGATGAGTATAGTGATTTGTTCTCCGGTGTCAGTAGTTATTACCGTTTCGATATTAAAGATATTTTGATTGGAATCGAGCGCTTTCTTAATGGGGCATTCTATTTCACAGGTATCAGATTTCAGGATATCCTTGCAGTACATCCCCAGGGCTTCCTGAGGACTGAAACCGGTTATGTTGCCTGCTGCCAGGTTGAAATAGTTGATCCTCATCTGGCGGTCCGTAGTAAAAACAGCATCCGGCAAGGAATGCAATATTTCGTACGGACTAATTTCAGAAGACCATTTAATTGTCTTTTTACTTTCCGAATTCATAATAAGCTTACCGTGGCTGGACGAGTTCAGCCACGAATTTGCAGATAGGGTCACCCGTCGAACGGCACGTCACTTCTTTTGAAATAAAGGTCCCCATGCCGTCTGGGTATTTGGGAGCATAGACAAGGTCCATATAAGATGCGGTGCAG
>JAUWMN010000183.1 GCA_030613165.1 Desulfobacterales bacterium | reverse complement strand
GTGCACCTTCATATTCAATTCGCCAGGGACAGCCTGCTGCGCCAGCTTGTCTCGGCGAAGCTTGCCAAAGCGAAGATGGAAGCTTAAGCGACGGCGGGCCTGCCTCGACGAAGCCCAGCCTGTAACGTATCGCTAATTTGTGAAAAACCCGTAACTGTTCTAACCAACTGGGATTAGAGTATTTGGGCGAAGGCGGGTACCGTGCGCCTTTTGTATCAAAAGACCCAGGATAAAATCAAGCTATAATCACTAAGCAAGCCCTGACCTCATTGACTTGGCCCCTTATTTTAACACAGCCATCAAGTCTAATATGTCTTTTTGAGATAGGTTCTAACCTTATGGTAAACCAATTTGCACTGGTTATTTTGAACCAACTCAGGGTAATCACCCGGCAATGATTCATTTTTTCCCAAAATGAGAATCCCCCCGGGTGTAAGTTTTTTAATTAATCTTTGGACCAGTTCCTTTTGAAGATTTAAATCATAATAGGTAAAGACCAGATTGCGGCAGGCAATGATATTAAAGAAGATTTGAGGCATTTCTTCACGTACATCCTGATTTAAAAATTCAATATTCTTTTTTACATTATCTTTTAACAAATGATTTTCACCAGAAATTTCAAAACCATATTCAATTAGATTATCAGGCAGTTCCTTTAAACTGCTCTTTTTATATTTACCGCTTCTTGCGCGTACTAACATGTGTTCATCAATATCAGTACCTAATATTTTAATTGATAGACCAGGGAACTTATCCTGCAGCAGAGCATCCCAAATAATTTTAAAGGTATAAGCCTCCTCACCGGATGCGCATCCCAGGCTCCAAACAGACAGGATCTTGCCTTTCTCTTCTTTAACTGTCTGTCCCAGCTCCGGTAATATGGAACTCATAATGGTTTTAAACACATGACGATCGCGAAAAAATCGAGAGATGTGTATTCGACAGAATTGATCAAGGGTATGCCATTCATCGTTGTTTGAGATAAGATATTCTTTATATTCATCAAGACCAGATAAATCCAATGTTCTCATGCGCTGGTCTATTCTTCGGCATACCTGTCGCTTTACCTTTCGAAATCCTTTGTATCTCATTGAGAGCTTGGGCAGTGCCCAAGTAAGAAATTCAACATAATTGCTGCGGCTCATAATATTAAGATATTCATTTTTTAATTTAGGATAAATGTATAATTTCTTTAACAGTCAAGTCGATTATTAGGTTACATATGTATACTTTTATCTCATAAAGTAAATCAAGTCTGATTTAATCTGGTGCTTTGTCATGCAGCAGCTATAATAATCCATAATTAATGCCCCCTTTAAACGTCTATAAAAGGAATAGCGATCCGCACAGGTCCTGAGTTATGCGCCTTTATAGTGGTTGTCAAAAAAACGTTCCGTTATCTAAACGTTTTTTTCTACAACCACTTATACCGCAATTCCTTATTTCGGAACATATTTATGGAAAGCGGTATATCAGTAATTGTATTGCATAAAATTTGGCAGCGGAACATATGAGGGAAGGGGGATGACCGAGGAAAACTGGCCTGAGCTAAACAGAACCAATCATAGACTCATTTAGAATTTGCCAGATGTCAATGATTCACTAACATCTCGGAAATTTTCCCCAGCAGAGCGGATAGTCGATCGCAACGGTCAGGGGTAGGGCGAGTTTACCCTCATTGCCTCAGGGATCAGATAGAGGGAGAGTTTACCCTGAGCTTGTCGTAGGGAAACACCGAAATACTGCCAGCAAAGACTACACAACAAGTGTGTCTTGAAATCATGTTTCATTCTTTCTTTTTGAAATGTTTATTTAAAAATACATACTTTGTGCCTGACAAGGGGAATATAGGATATCCTCAACTCCCAACTTATAAACTAATGGTCGTCTCCAACCCCATAACAGTCGGGCAAATATGATATTCATTTAGACGTCCTGAAGATTTTCCAAAGATGTTGAAGCATCTGGCAAAATCGAGTTGTGGATTGGAGCTGTTTTCGCGATGCCTTCTTACATGTCCCTAGTTTCTTTCATGGTAGTAAGGACCTCGATGTACTCCTGTTGTCCCTGGATAAGCCTACTCAAGTCGATCAGTATCCCTGCGATCTGCCCCAGGGCCTGAACAAAATTGACGTCTTCCAGCGTAAATTCCCAGTGTTCAGAGGTGTAAACCCGCATGGCGCCGATTATCTGGCCTCGGACATAAATCGGTACCGATAGAATGGATACGATCCCCTCGCTTTTTGCGGCTTCTGCATACTGGATTCTTGGGTCGTCCGTGACATCATAGATGGCAACCGGTCCTTCGGTCAGGGATTTGGCAATGGAATGTAGCGAGCTGATCGGCCCCTTGTTCAGATATACCTCACTGAGCCCGAAGGATGCCGCAACCTCAAGTTGATTGTTCTTGTGATTGATCAGAAAGAGAGCACAGCCTTTGATGCCCAACGTATCTCGGACGGATTCGACCGTTATCTGGATGACCTTTTCAGGGTCCGTTGTCAGGGACATGGCTTTGGTTACTTTGAGCAGTGTTTCGTAGTTAATGATCTGCCGTTTCATTTTTGCCTCCTTTCATGTAAGCCAGGTTATAAGAATTCCCTTTTTGAGAACAAAGTAAGGGAAAATTTAAGGTTCTTTACTATAACTGGTTGAATCTCTATGTGTAGTGGAGTATAAAAACCAACGACAATTTTCATTAGCATACAGGCGAGTGGAATTAAGATACCGTAAAACCGCTTTATTGTCAAGACGGGATTTTGGACAATCCAGGGCCACTCTTTGAACCTTTAATCTGGATAAGGAATGATTGGCGACCTACATCTTGCGGCATGCCGGATAAACGTAAAGTTTACTCTGAGCTTGCCGAAGGGTTTATCCTGAGCTTTCCGTAGGGCTATAGTGAGAGAAACATCGAAATATTACATATAAATACTACAGGTTAGGTGCGTCGACCCCTCGACCCCTTGAACCCTCGAATCCTATTCTCCAACTAAATTGGAGAAGAACCGAGATTATAAATTATTGTTTTTTGCTTGACATAAGTACTATAGAATGTCCCTAAAATCCCAATTGCGCCCGGAGTGCCGTCAGCAGTCGCTCGACGTTTTCGGCACGGGCGGTGTGTCCCATGAGCCCGATCCGCCAAATCTTACCAGCTAACGGACCGAGACCGGCGCCGATTTCGATCTGGCGCTCTTTCAGCAACGTCATGCGGATGTCGGCTTCGTCCACACCTTCCGGTATCTTGACCGCGTTCAGCATGGGCAGACGGCTATCTTCCTTTACCAGGAACGGAATGCCGAGTTCGGCGAGGCCGGCCTTGAGCTGCTCGTGCGCGGCCTGATGCCGGGCAAAGACGCTTTCCATCCCTTCCTCTAACATGCACTCGAGCGCTGCGTACAGGGCGTAAAGCATATTGATCGGGGCCGTGTGGTGGTAGGTGCGTTTCGCGCCTTGCCAGTAGTTCACGATCATGCTGAGGTCCAGGTACCAGTTCGGCACCTTCGTCTTCCGGTTCGCCAGCTTGTTCATGGCCCTCTTCGAGAAGCTGAGGGGTGACAACCCCGGCGGACAGGACAGGCATTTCTGTGTACCGCTGTAGACCGCGTCAATGCCCCACTCGTCGACCTTCACAGGTATGCCGCCTAAACTTGTCACCGTGTCAACGAGGAAAAGCGCATCCGTGTCCTTCACAAGCGAACCGATCAGATCAACGGGATTACAAACACCTGTCGACGTCTCGGCATGCACAACAGCAACAATGTCATACGTTGCACCATCCAGCTTCATCTTGACCGCGTCCACGTCAACGGCCGTGCCCCATTCGAACTCGAGCGTATCGACGTCAGCGCCCAACCGGTTTGCCACGTCCTGCATCCGCATACCGAACACGCCGTTGATCAACACCAGTAACTTGTCGCCGGATTCAACAAGGTTTACGAAGCAGGTTTCCATGCCGGCAGAACCGGTGCCGGACATGGGGATTGTCACGTCGTTTTCCGTCTGGAATATTTGTTGCAGCATCGCCTTGATATCGTCCATGATCCCTATAAAGGCAGGGTCCAGATGTCCGATGGTTGCTGTGGCCAACGCTTTATAGACTTGCGGCGGCACGCAGGAGGGTCCCGGTCCCATTAACAGTGTTTCTTTGATCTCCTTGAGCTTGTTCATGTCTTCTTATCCTCCGAAGTTACATATCGTTAATGCAGATGCGTATATTAGGCATCGACTGCATGAGCTTGTTCGCGGTTCTATTTAAATCGATCATCCGATTTCCGGCTTGACGACTCTTTCCTTTCTTAAGTGCACCTTCATATTCAATTCGCCAGGGACAGCCTGCCGCGCCAGCTTGTCTCGGCGAAGCTTGCCAAAGCGAAGATGGAAGCTTAAGCGAAGGCGGGCCTGCCTCGACGAAGCCCAGCCTGTAACGTATCGCTAATTTGTGAAAGATCCGTAACTGTTCTAACCAACTGGGATTAGAGTATTTGGGCGAAGGCGGGTGCTATGCGCCTTCTGTATCAATA
>JAUWMN010000040.1 GCA_030613165.1 Desulfobacterales bacterium | reverse complement strand
GTTACGCGCTACGGGCGCATAGCGCATAGCGCAAAAAATGCTAACGGAAAAATTAATCACGAAAGTACGAAAACACGAATCTGTCCTCTGACCTCTATTTTCTGACCTCTGCGCTTTGCGCTATGCTCTCTGCGCTATGCGAGCACGCTACCTCTAACTTTTACTTTTCTTCCCGTACCCGTATCCATAAGGGTTGTATTCCCGAAGAGGCTTTTCATAACCGTTGAAAACTAATCCGAGTAGTTTTTCCTTTTCAATTCTTTCAATTGCAGATTTAGCTAATTTTCGAGGCGTCTTTCCATAGTGTACAACCATCAATACTCCGTCGACCTGATTAACCAGGACAGATGTCTCGGGCGTCATTTCCAGCGGTGTGGTATCTAAGATTACAAATCGATCCGGATACCGGTCTCGCACCTCGGATATTAGCTGTGCCATCATCTCCGAGGATAACAATTCTGAAGGGTTATCAATGCTGTTGCCACCTGGGAGTACAGTGAGTTTTGGGATATCCGTTTTGCAGAAAAGCTCTGGCAGTTTTGATTTGTTCGTAAGATATGAAGAGAGGCCCTCGCGCTTTGCGTCGATTCCAAAAACCTTGTACATACTTGGAGCACGTAAGTCACAATCGAGGAGAAGCACGTGTTCTTTGATTCCCATGGCAATGGATGCCGCCAAATTTGTAGCGACAAAGGTCTTGCCGTCACCACTTACGGCACTCGTAACCATTATCGTGCGAGGAGGCTTCCTGTGGGCCGAATAGAGAATCTGTGAGCGCAAAAAACGAAAATATTCCGCGGTAGGAGACGCAGGATATTTTACTACAACAAGATCGGTAGATGGATTCGGAGACGACTTCAATACATCTGACGGTGTCTCCTTTTTCCTTTGATTTCTCGATTTTTCTAAAGCCTGATAGAATTTTCCCATGTCACACGTTTCCTTTCACAAGCGGTATGCTCACCAACACCTTACTGCCAAGAAAGCCTTCCAGATCTTCTGTGTTATAAAAAGTGCCAAGCATTATGTCTCTCAAGAATGCAAGACCACAACCGAACCCCAAGCCCATTATCAAGGCCATCAACATAACCTTCATCACATTCGGCCTGAATGGTTTCTCCGGGACTACTGCCGGGTCTAAGACTTTGAATTGTTCTCCCTTCTGACGCCGTTCCAATTGCTCCGCCATGCGTGCATCGATATGTTTTTGCAAAAGAGATTGGTATCGCCTCTGCATGGTCGAGTAGTCTCGTGTGAGTTTCGTAAGCTCCAATTGGACCTCTGGGGTACGTTCTATACGTTCGTTGTAGGATTGGATTTCTTTTTTTATCCTACTGATCTGCTTTTGATACGATTCAACGCGCCTATTGATGTCCTGCAACTGGAATCTTATCTGCTCCTCTTGGGAAACCAACGGATTTTCGAATTGGGACGGAGATTCGGTCTCAATTTCACTGGCGGTAGTATCGTTCTCCTGCTGGAGACGGGCGATTTTTCTTTTGAGAGATACTACATCCGGATGTTTCTCAGTATATCGCAAAAGGAGTTGCCGGAGGTGTGCCTCCAAATATGATATTTCCTCAGATTGCGTTTCTCCCCATACGTCTGGCGCGCTTTCGATAAAATCAGATGACTGCATATGTTCCATCTGAAGCATTTGCGTTTGGTTTTTCAGCTGAACTTGTATCCCTTGCAGCATAGTGTACTGTTCCTTTTCCGCCTGCGCTCTCATTGCAAGATTGTTCAACTCCACCTTTAGTTGCCCGAGGATCTTAAGGTTTGATTCGAGTTGATCGGGAAGCATACCCATGTGTTCCTTTTTGTAGAGTTCCACCCTCTTTTCCTGCGCCTCCAGCTCCCGCCTCATCTTTGCAGTCTCATTTTCGAGAAAGGCGGTGGTACCCATGGCCATGTCTTCCCGTACTTTCAGATTTTGTTCGATAAACTGCGAGGCCATGCTGTTGGTCACCATGGCTGCGGTTTTTGGATCGTTCCATTGAAAAGATATTTCAAAGGACTGGCTGGCGCCCCCTCCCCGGAGATTGACCTTTATCTTTTTTCTGAGATCCTCAATGAGTTCCAACATAGGTGTCTCTTCCCTATCATCCGCATACAAGTCGAATTGATCTATAACGTTCTCCAGATTCGTCCGACTGTAGACTTGTTGAGTGATGGTACGGAGGCGGCTTTCCAGACTCACTGTGATAGTGGACGTCACATACGACGCGGGGACCTTTTGAGGCTGTACCAGGATCAATGTGTTTGCCTTATATGCTTTTGGAGTAATCATAATATAAATTACTCCGGCCAGAATGGACAGCAAGGCAGGTACGATGATCCACCACTTGCGTCTCACAGCCAAATCAAGGTAGTATTCGATGTTTATATTAGGGAGTGCGGGTTGTGCCATGTGTTTCCTCCAGGGTTGATGGCGTCGTAAAAAGTCCAATCTACTGCGTTGTAGTAGTTTTTCAGGCATTCGACATACCATATGTATGCCTTCATACCTGAAAATCTACTACGCCTTGTATATTGACCTTTTTGCTTAGCCATCCTTTATCAAACTCAAGACTTTTTTACGAATTCATCAATTTTGATTTCCCGTTGTTGCCGTTATAGCCTATATTCTTTAATTTTGCTCAACATGCTCTTGTAACTGATTTTAAGCAGCTTGGAGGCTGTTTTTTTGTTCCCCTTTGAGACATCCAACGCCTTTTGTATAGCATGTTCTTCTGCCTGTATCGCTACCTTGTGGGATATGTCTTTTAGGGATAATCTGCCGATATCATTATATGCTTCCGGTCTTATACGAAATAAATTACCTACGGATGACTCCGGAACACTCTTTTTCTTCAGCTCATCCAGTACAAAATTTTCGTTTCCGAGCGCTATAATATTTTTTATGGAATTTTCTAATTCTCTCACATTCCCGGGCCAGTCATAATTCATAAACATACCGCACAATTTTTTTGATAGCCTTACAGGCGTCTTATTATAAAAGAGGCAATGTTTTTCAATGAAGTGTTCTCTTAATAAATTGATGTCCTCTTTTCGTTTTCTCAGCGGCGGCATGACTATGTTAATAACATTGAGCCTATAATAAAGGTCCTGGCGTAAACGTCCCCGTTTCACTAACTGCTCCGGGTTTGTATTGGTTGCGGCTATTGTTCGGACGTTAACCTTGGAATCTTCAACGCCGCCAATTGGCGAAAATTCCCCGTCTTGGAGCGCTTGCAAGATTTTTGCTTGCATAGACCGGGACATTTCAGAGATTTCATCTAAAAATATAGTCCCGGAGTTGGCTATATTAAATTTGCCCGGCTTGTCTTCCCATGCCCCGGTAAACGCTCCTTTCTTATATCCAAAGAGTTCACTTTCAAAGAGTGAAGACGGAATATTCGCGCAGTTTACCTCTAAAAACGGCTTAGATGCTCTCTCGGAATTGTTGTGAATAGCCTGGGCCGCGAGTCCTTTCCCGGTACCGGTCTCTCCGAGGAGCAAAACAGTAAGGTTGGTTTTGCAGATACTATGTATGACCTTTCGAATCCTGCGCATCTCTTTGGCATTGCCGATTAGAAAGGGCTCATTTAGGGCGGTCGGGGGTATCTCATCGATATTTTGGGTGAGTTGTCGCCCAATGGCTTCTTTTAAAATACCCGGGGCGAATGGTTTTCCTAAGCAGGTCAGATTGTTCTTTCCTTTTATGGCAGGAATGTCTTCTTGAGAAATCACAATAAGAGGGAAAGACTTTTTCTTTAGCGCTTTAATAAGGACGGGTGAGAGCGCGCTGTTGGTTTCGAATATGGCCAACTGAGGATTCATCTTGGTGAATTTGTTCCATGTCAGTGTGTGGCCTGTCAGTACGGCATCCTGGATACCGAATTGGTTCACCAAACTCTGTATATATTCACCGTAACTGTAATCCGTGGCGTGGATGAGAATCGGACAAGTATTTTCCATGTTGCTTTCCTTCCAACAGGAGCTAAACGAGAGTCACAAGAATTTCTTTTTCGTTAGACAGGATAAACAGGATAAAAAAAAGATAAAAAATCTTGTAAATCCTGTCAAAAAAAAGTCTCGCCGAAGGCGGCTAATTTAAAGATCTCATATCCTAATTTTGACCACAAACTGCAACTGCTGTGCCACGTACAAAAAATAAGTGGTATAGTTAGTGATTAATAGGGGTTAAGGAAAAAGAATTTCATGAAAGGTGGAAGACCGTTTCGTGTTTTGGGGTTAAAGTGGAAGTGTGTTGCGCATAAAAGAGAACCGTGTTGCATACTATGTGCAAAAGATTTCCTCTCGCTCAGCTCTACGCTCTCAGCTCTACGCTCAATATGGCTTAAGTTTCAGATCCTTGATCTTATAAAGAAGGGTCCTATAACTGATTTTTAGAATTACGGCGGTTTTTTTCCTGTTCCAATTAGTTTCATCAAGTACTTTCTTGATTATTTCCCTTTCAATTTTATAAACGGCTTTGTCCCTGATTTCTTTCAAAGAAGAAAATTTCTTAACGTCCAGCTCATCCTCACTACTGTGCGATGGCGAATTGTCTTCTTCGATTTGTACGGACTGGTTGTTTGCTTTTTGTTGTCTATTTATTTGTGCCAAGAATTCTATTTCGAATTCATCTATGTTGCCGAGTACGGATAGACGCTTTATATGATTTTCGAGCTGGCGTATATTTCCAGGCCAGTGATACTGATAAAAGAGAGCAACGATATGGGAGGGGATTTTAATATCAGGGAGGTTATAGAGTTCTTGCTGCTGTTTTAAAAAATGATTGATCAGCGATTCTAAGTCTTCTCTGTGTTCCCGCAAGGGGGGGACAGCTATTTTTATGGTGTTGATGCGATAGTATAGATCTTCTCTGAAGGCGCCGGAGATTATGTCGGATTGAAGGTCGCGATTGGTGGCGGTGATTACTCTTGCCGTTATTTCGATATCCTTATATCCTCCGACCCTTGGAAATTTCCGATCTTGCAGAACCTGCAACAGCTTGGCCTGAAGGGACGGTGGGATTTCTCCTATCTCATCAAGCAAGATAGATCCCTTACCGGCAAGCTCAAATTTGCCTAATTTTTGTCTGTCAGCCCCGGTGAACGCGCCCCTCTCGTAACCAAAGAGTTCGCTTTCTATTAGTTCTGACGGCAAAGCAGCACAATTTACCTTGACAAATGGTTGGCTCTTTCTCTTCGAATAATAATGAAGAGCGCGAGCGACCAATTCCTTGCCGACGCCACTTTCGCCGCAAATGAGCACATTAAGATCAACATCGGCCAGTTTTTTGACCAACTCTCTGATCTTGTTAATCGGCTCACTGTTGCCTAAAATTATCGGTTCGGGGAAGGGCATAGAGAGAACTTAGCTCCGCAATTATCTTAACAAACTTTTAATAGCTTCAGACAGGTCTTTAAATTCAAAAGGCTTACGAAATATCTTGTCCGCGTGTTCTTCTTCAGCTAATTTTTCCGGGGAGTAGCCGTATCCGGTGATACAGATGATGGGAACATCAGGACGTTTGGCCTTTGCCATTTTGATGACTCCTATACCGCTTACATAAGGCAGAACGACATCTACAATGATCAGATCAAAGGCTTCTCTGCCGATCATTTCTATTCCCGCAAGCCCGTCACTTGCTTTCAGTACACGGTATCCCGATTCTTTCAGAAAATCCTCTAAGATTTCCTGAAGTATCTCATCATCTTCTATGACAAGTATGGTTTTGTCAGGCATTTTGATGACCCACGATTAGTTGTTAAGTTGTTACGATACGTAATCCTTTGATTAAATTACACATTAAGGTTCAGGGGTTCAAGGTTCAGGGTTGCTCGCCTTAGTTTAACCTTGAACCGTGAACACCTGAATAGTTATAATATAATATATAAGTATCACATAATAAGAGTAACAAAATCAAGAAAAAATAATCAACAAATGTGAAACATACTTCCACTATAGTGAAATGTATATCTCTTTTTTGTGTGTATAACGTTTCACTTTTGATGCGGTTATCGAGCGCCAAACTGGAAAATTTGTTCTAATTTTGCCCAAACAGAATAATATTTATGATAATTTGTGCCTCTATTTTTTTGTTCATATTTTTGGTCTGGATATGACGTAATGTTTTATTATTATATATACATATATATGAGATATATATTTGTACTTTTATTTAAAATGTTATATTTTGTTTTATTGTCGGCAAATATTTTTGTTCGCTACAATTGTATTTGTAACAAATATTACCCAAGCCCATAATAATGGTATCACAATTGCACTCGTTCTGTGATTAGTTTTGATTGTTCTGTAGAGGTAATTTCAAAACGTCTTCCTTTGTCTTGACGGAGTGAGATCTTTGCAAAACTGATGGCGTCGTAAAAAGTCCAATCTACTGCGTTGTAGTAGTTTTTCAGGCACTCGACATACCATATGTATGCCTTCATACCTGAAAAACTACTACGCCTTGTATATTGACCTTTTTACTTAGCCATCTTTTATCAAACTCAAGACTTTTTACGAAGTCATCATAACTGCCTCGTGTCATCAGGCAGTTATGTGCATATGAGGCTGTCCGAGAATTCTCGGACAGCCTCATAGGAGAGAGTGATTGAATGAAAAATACTGTTTGTCTTGCGGACAAAAGACGTGAGTACAGAATTCCATTGGCAATACCGGCCACATTTTCTCACACCAATATAGCAAAGCCTTTGGAAGGGGACATAGAAAATATAACTCCGTACGGAGTTCTTGCGAAGACAGCAGCCCCTGTGCCAAAGGATACCTTGTTAAAACTCTTTTTCAAGATTCCTCAAACAGAGGAACAAATTGAGTCTGTGGGAACGGTAAGGTGGTGTCAAATGAACCACAACTGTTTCTTGGGAATAGAGTTTCAGGACAAGGTTTCGTTTAACCTGCCTTTGTTTGAAGTGACAAGACTGTTTTCCCGGAGTGTGGCAAGAACGTCCGCTGATTATTCTGATAATCGATTGGACTTACTCCAAAAATGTGTAAAGGAACATCAACACCTTACATATTGGGGCGCCATACTTTGGACCTTTTCGGCGCCGATTAATACACTTTTTTCTCAGCTTGCCGGCCAGATCGGATTAAGTTCCTTCCGACTTGAAAAGTTTTGTACGGAAATTGAAAATTCTTCGGTTGACCCAAAATTAAAATGCAAGGCATGGGAAGCAATATCTACCTTAGAACCTGTATCGAGCAAGTTTAATGATATTGCGTCTATTTTAGGGCTGTTAAAGAAAAGAGAGTATGTTGAACCGACAGTGTCTACGCGCCGTATAGACCTAAATCGTATAGTAAAGGACAGGATCGATTCTTTACAATATCTTGTAGCAAACTTAACCAATAGCAAATGTAATATTAGTTTTTTCCCGAAAGAAGGTTTGCCGTTAGTTGACGGACAGTTCCCTGATTTTGCCCGATGTATTGACTTTCTGTTACTTGATTCATATCAGGCGATGATGTTTGGTAATTGTACTGAAATAAGAGTGCAAAGTACAGTTGAAGACGAGACAATTCATATAGATTTTTTTAATGATGGAACAAAATTATTTGAAGAAGAAGACATAGTAATAGACCACACAAGTACTGATTTCGTAAATCGATTTACCGCAAGAGATGTAAAAAATATATTGGGATTATATTATGCATTAATACCTCTTAAAAAACATAATGCCTATATTGCCGTGCACAGTGAGTCCGGCAACAATATTATGTCGTTGCGCATTCCGGTATCATCTGATAGTTAAAAACAATTACGAAATCACGAAAGAGCGAAAGCACGAAAGAGAAAGACTGAAAGGGACCTTCATTGCAAACAATTTTAGCATTGAGTCTCTTGTTTCGTGCTTTCGTACCTTCGTGTTTTCGTGATTGTTTTTTTGTTCTATAAAACAGGGTTGGTTAAAGGAGATGGATTTAATGATATTCGGAGTTTGTAACGATAATTTTTTCAAGAGGCTTTGTATCGGTATTTCTTGCATCTTAATGCTCGCTTTTTTGTGCGGCGGTTGCGCGAGTAAAGAAGAGAAGATGCAGAAGCATTTGAGCAAGGCGGAAGAATACATAAAGGATGACCGGCTTAACGAGGCGATGATTGAGCTAAAAAATGTGATTCAGCTTGATCCTAAATACGCTGATGGTCACTATCGGTTGGGTGAAGTCTACCTGAAGATGCAAAAGATCAGGGAGGCCTTTCAGTCGTTCTACAGAACCGCGGATATTCAGCCAAACAATACAAGGGCGCAGCTAAAACTATCGGAGATCTATCTTCTGGGAAGAAAATTTGAGGATGCCCGCGAACGGGCGGAAATTGTTCTGGAAGCAGAACCGGACAATATCGAAGGGCTGTTAATAACCGCCCAAACACTGGCATTTGAAGGAAAGCTTGATGAAGCTATTGAAAAGGTTGAAAAGGCAATATCTCTTGACCCTCAAAATGAAAACGCCCATTTATTATTGGGCAATTTTTTAGCGGCTTCCAAAGAATATGAAAAGGCGGAAGCATCGTTTTTAAAAGCTGTTGAGGTTGATTCCAAGGCCCTGAGAGCCCGATACGAACTGGCAAAATTTTATACGCTTTTAAGGGATTTTGACAAGGCTGAGCAAACACTCAAAGGGATCATTGATCTCTTCCCGGATGATCCGGCTCACAATTTAAGTCTTGCCAGATTTTACTCGGTGATCAAAAAAATTGATCAGTCTGAAAAACAGCTACAGGAAGCGATTCAAAAGGCCCCGAAAAATCCGGCTTATGTAATACAATTGGGAAAATTCTATTTGGCAAGGCGGGAGCCTGAAAAGGCTGAATCAATGTTTGTCAAGGCGACTGAAATAACTCCTGACAAAGTTGAGCCGCTATTAAATCTTGCAAGCTTTTATGTTGGAATGAACAAACGCAAAGAGGCGGTTGAGTCTCTGCAAAAGGGGATTGAGATTGCGCCTGATGATTTAAGAACTCGAAGGATGTTGGCATCCCTGTATTTTGAAAACGGTGAGGTCGAAAAGACGGTAAACGTTGTCCAGGAGATTTTGGACAAGAACCCGGGAGATGTAACGGCTCGGATGCTGAAAGCAAGACTGAGCTTAAGAAAGCGTGATTACCGAACATCCTTAGATATATTGGAAAAGGTGGGGGCTGTGCTGAATCAGAAGAATAAGGATAGGCTGAGTCAAATTAAGACCCTGGCCCAACAGGTCTTGGATTCGGCAGGCGAAGAAGAGCCTCAAGATGAGAAGGTTGTTGAACCTGAGATGAC
>JAUWMN010000274.1 GCA_030613165.1 Desulfobacterales bacterium | reverse complement strand
ATGACAGATAACAGATAACAGATGACAAATGAACACCTATTCTACATCATATGACGTTATTGTAGTCGGTGCCGGCCATGCGGGTTGCGAAGCTGCCCTGGCTGCAGCCAGGCTCGGGTGCAAAACAGTGGTGATAACGATCAACGCGGATCACATAGGTGAAATGTCTTGTAATCCGGCGGTAGGCGGTCTTGCAAAGGGGCATCTTGTTCGAGAAATTGACGCCCTCGGGGGGGAGATGGCCAAGAATATTGATGCCACCGGTATCCAGTTCCGCAGGCTCAACACAAAAAAGGGGCCCGCGGTGCAGTCTTCCAGGGCACAGGCCGACAAGGAGCAGTACCGCCTCCGTATGAAGCAGGTATTGGAGAATCAGGACAACCTTGATATCAAACAGGGTGTTGTTGACGAGCTGATTGTGGAAGACGGAGCCGTCAAAGGTGTTGTAACCAGTATTGGTGAGCATTATCCGGGCCGGACAGTAATTCTGACTACAGGTACCTTTTTGCAGGGGCTGATTCATATCGGTTTGAAGAATTTTTCCGCGGGTCGAATGGGGGACCCGCCGTCTATTAAGCTTTCGGAAAATCTAAAACAAATAGGTTTTCGCATGGGACGGTTAAAAACAGGCACAACGCCTCGTCTTGACGGGAGAACTATTAATTTTTCCAAATTGACCCCCCAATACGGGGATGAGCCTCCTATCCCGTTTTCATTTGCTACTGAATCAATTCCTCAAAAACAGGTCCCATGCTACATTACCTATACGAACGAACAGACTCATGAGATCATCCGGAGCGGCCTTGATCGTTCCCCGCTTTTTGCCGGTGTGATCGAAGGGGTGGGGGCGCGATATTGTCCCTCTATTGAAGACAAGGTCGTGAGATTTCCTGAAAAGCCCCGGCACCAGATCTTTTTGGAACCTATGGGACTAAGCACCACTGAAATTTACCCCAATGGTGTGCCGACCAGCCTTCCTGTGGACATACAGTTTAAGATGCTTCGATCCATAGAAGGTCTGGAAAAGGTGGAGATTGTCCGGCCAGGGTACGCGATCGAATACGATTACGCGGATCCGACGCAGTTGACCCCGACCCTGGAGACCAAACTGATTAGAGGCCTCTTTTTTGCGGGGCAGATTAACGGCACTTCAGGGTATGAAGAAGCCGCGGCCCAGGGATTGATGGCAGGGATCAACGCGGTGCGATATATTACGGAGGACTCTCCGGTGGTCCTCGACCGGGCCCAGGCATACATCGGTGTGTTGATTGACGATCTGGTTACAAAGGGTACCATGGAGCCGTACAGGATGTTTACATCGCGGGCGGAATACAGACTCCTTCTCAGGGAGGACAACGCGGATCTCCGTTTACGGGAGATAGGCTATTCCGTGGGACTTGTTTCCGATCGTGCTTATCGTCGGTATCAACACAAAAAGGAGGCGATCGAACAGCTTTTTAATCTCCTTTCCAATATTCAGCTTACGCCTACCCCGGCCATTAATGAGAAACTTTGTGCGCTGGGGCTTCATCCTTTGAATCAGCCGATTTCGTTGGCAGACCTTTTAAAACGTCCGGGCGTTAACCTGGCTGGCCTGGAAGCATTCGAACAGAGGATTACCGAGGTTGAAAAATCTGTGGCAGAACAAGTGGAGATACAGATCAAATACGATGGATACATAAAACGACAGGCAGAGCAGGTGAAACGTTTCAAGAAACTGGAACATGCTGCCATTCCAGAAGATTTCGACTATTCCAAAGTGCCGAGTCTTTCAAATGAGGTAAAAGAGAAACTGGCTGCCATCCGTCCTAAGTCCATAGGTCAGGCGGCCAGAATTTCAGGCATTACACCTGCCGCGGTTTCCATCCTTCAAATATTTTTAAAAAAACACAACTATTCAGCCACAATTGACACAAATCCCTTGACGTAAGTACAGTTGGGTATATAAATTTAAGTAATTAGTTAACTCTACTCCAGTAATTGCCGATATATATCTAATAAGATCTCATGATAAAACGAGATATTTGAAAAACGCGACATTTTTACAAAGGTCTCGGAACGTTACCTTTGTAATACTTCTCTTTGTGGCAACATGATTAACATATTTGATGGTTTCGTAAAAAGTCTTCAAAAATAGAATCTTAATAAACTTTATGTCATGAGGTGTGTGCGATGAAAAAGTTTGTTTTTCTACTATGTCTGTTTTTTGGGGGGGCGTCTGTCTGTATGGCATCCGATGTCACCATTGAAGAGTGGCGCCTTTGTTATCAGATCGATGGGGCTGAATGTAGTTTCCCGGTCACAGATGGGCTTGTGGTGAACGATGAAATGAAAAAGATATACTTTTGGGTCAAGGTAAAAAGCCCTCGCGACGGTTTTATTAGACATGTTTATTCATTTTATGGCACGGGAACCAGGCCTCAATTCTCTCATTGGTCTAATGAAGAGAGAGAACTTCATATGACCGAGAAGGTCCCTTCCATGATTGAAAGAATAGGCCTTGATGAGTCCGTGAACGCCGTGGTGAAATTGAAGATACGTAAAAGTGACGGGTTTAGAACATGGTCCACAAAGAATATTGGAGAGCCTCTGCACTGTGGCAAATGGGCTGTGGATGTTGTTGATGAAAATGGAGAGAAGCTTATTCCAACTGTTGAGTTTACGGTGGTGAGCAAGAGATAGGAAGGGAGCAGTGGATAGCATAAAAGAAAAGTTTCTTCATAGCTTAATCAAAGAATGCGGTTCAGATGTTGACAGAATCATTGACGCGGCAAAAGCGAAATTTAATTATGTATTCAGCAGGGAAGATGTAGTTGCTACGCTGGAATCGGCACAAGGAAGCGCCACGTCAGAGAAAACAAATGCGTGACAAAAAAATG
>JAUWMN010000208.1 GCA_030613165.1 Desulfobacterales bacterium | reverse complement strand
AACGTCCTTAACCAGAGCATAATCCGGTAAAGTTCGTGTAACGCTATAACCCCGCTCCAAGATAGCCAGGGGATTCAAGGCATTCAACTTGGCTACAGTAGTGCGAAGCGCGCCCGACTTTAATTGCAAGTAAAATTGTAATGCAGAGCGGAGTGATTGGCGATGGTAATTAAGTAATACATTAAGGTCTTCAACGATAGACTGAGGACTGTTCCGGTCAAGTCGCTCTTGTATCACATTTAAACGATCTCTTTTCTCGTCAAATTGCCTTGAGTGCCCACGCAGGATTCTTGCGAGAGCATCGTCAATCCGCAACCGATAGTCGGCAATCTGCCTGCCGGGATGGACCAGCCGCTTTAAAAGCTGGACCGAACGTTCCTTCAAGAGCCGAACCCTCTGCAACATGGCACTTTTTGCCGCACTTCTTATTTCCTGTATGCGTTTTAATAGTTCCTCTTTGACCGGTAAGACTATCTCGGCCGCTGTAGAGGGCGTTGGGGCACGCACGTCGGCAGTAAAGTCGGCAATGGTAAAATCTGTTTCGTGTCCAACGGCCGAAACAACAGGTATATGAGAGGAAAAAACGGCGCGTGCTACAATCTCTGAGTTAAATGCCTGTAAGTCTTCCAAGGAACCGCCTCCCCGAGCCAGTACGATTACGTCGGCTTCATCCATCTGATTCAGCAGTTCAAGTGCTTGGACTATTTCTTCGGCTGCTCCTTTTCCTTGAACCTTCACCGGTGCAATATCCAAGGCTACATTTGGAAATCTCCGATTGATTACATGTATTATGTCACGAATGACGGCTCCCGTGGGGGAAGTGACAACAGCGATTTTTTGCGGTAGGTAAGGGAGGGGACGCTTGTGTTTTTCATCGAACAGCCCCTCAGCCGCCAGCCCGGCCTTGAGCTGTTCAAAAGCCAATTGCAGGACACCAATTCCCTCAGGCTCTAAATATTCTATGATAATCTGATAGATCCCTTTGGGCTCATACACATTGAGCCGCCCCATGGCAACCACTGCCATGCCATCTTCTGGCCGAAATTTTAGACTCAGGTTCTGAGCACGAAACATGACAGCGTTAATCTGGGCTCCTGGATCCCTTAGATTGAAGTAGTAATGCCCGGATACTGGTCGGTGAAAGTTGGAAATTTCGCCCGCAACCCAAACAAATGGATAAGAGTCTTCAAGAAGCCCTTTAATTCTTTGGGTAAGCTTGGTCACCGAGAAGATTCGGCGTTCCGCCCGGGGAATAGTTTTGTTCATAGAAAATTTCATAACATATCCTAACATTACGCACAATCACTTTTTAGGAAGGATAGAAGCGGATAGACAGGTGGATTCGGGAGAAGACGGTCCTTTGTTAAAATTAGGATCAAACTTATTACGTCTGATAATATATATTATGTAAACAATCAGCCAGAACCAGCCAGTCCTTAGAATTTAAGATTCTCAACACTATTTATGTGTACCCTCTCTCCTTTTTTTTGTGGTGTAATGTAAGAATCGGCGAGGTGGATTATTGCTTCGGCGAGTTCTCTGTCCTGACACAGTCAGGATGCCCCGTGCTGGAGCACTGGGAGGCTTCACTGCTGATCTTCAGGAAGGTTTTCTGTTTTGTTATTTTTGTGTTGTTCCAAGGAGGTCTCGTACGGCTGGCAGAACGTAGACGCCCTCCAGGTCCATCCGGCGCAAGCATTGGCTCAAGAGCCTGATTTTTTGGGGAAGGCTCTTTGAATTATCCATAAAATAGAAATGGTGCCCCCTCACTTTGCACAGGCCGCTTCTTGCCGGTACTTCTGGGTCGGAGAAATCGTCATATCTTATTGAGATTCCTAATTGTTCTGCCAAATCTTCGAGATATTGATAGGTCTTTTCAGGCTTCATTTAATAAACGCCCGGTAATCCATTCGGGCCGGATGTTTTGAGGGCACTGTTTCAAGAAGTACTTGTCCGTCATGCCTGCAATGAAGTCGCGAACGATTTCCGCAGGGTGGCTATTGTTCTTGTATTCTTCGGACATGCCTTCCAGGTATTCCCTAAAGATAATAGAGTCTTGATTGGGCTGTTCGAGATCTTTGATATAACGGTGAAATAATACTTTAAAAACGTGTCTGATCTTTCCGGGTTCTGGTTTCATTTTTGAATTGAGATATATGTAATTGAGATTGAACTCTCTAAGTTCTTTCAAGGCATTTGAAACTTCTTCGCTAAAGGCTACGTTCGGTTTTTGAAAGCTGTTTTTGATGACATCGCTTACGAGGCTGTATACAATAGTACCGTTGGTGTCCCCTAATCGTACTACTGAAGTTTTTGGAAGCTGACTTCTTTTAATGAGGTTCAAGCGAATAGCGTCTTCAATGTCTCGTCCGATGTAGCTGATGGTGTCAGCCATACGCACGACACATCCTTCTAGAGTCATGGGTACAAGGGGTAAGTCTGGATCAGGAATCTTTTCGGCTATCTCATGATCGAAAGAGTCAAAGGTCTTTTTACGCTGTGGGCGTAGTGCTTGAGTATGGATCTCACCGTCATGACAAAGAATTCCATCCAAGACCTGGAGCGTTAGATTCCAACCCCTACCCTTCCTTTCAATTTTGTCCAGAAATCTAACGCTTTGAATATTGTGTTGAAACGGTCCGATGCCGTGGGCTTCACAAAGCTCAGACAGGTATCTTTCTCCATCGTGACCAAACGGGCAATGGCCAATGTCGTGGCCAAGAGAAATTGCTTCGATTAGGTCTTCATTAAGTCCAAGAAAACGCCCGATAGTACGAGAAATCTTGGATACTAATTGCACATGAAGCACTCTGTGGGTAATGTGGTCATTATCTACCAGATAAAAGACCTGGGTCTTGTCAATATAGCGGGTATAGGCCAAAGAATGAAGGATGCGATCAGAGTCCGCTGCATAGTTCTGCCGATGACCGGATTCTATATGTTCGTCCGGATAACGGCGGACGGCATCCTTGCTATGTGCAGCCAGAGGGGAAAGGATACGTTCTTCCCGTTCGTTCAAGGATTCTTTTACTTTCAGCAAATCGATTAGATCAGATCCGGCCATTTTCAATCATTTCATCGATGATCTTATAAAAATCTATTCCTGCCTGTCTGAACCCCTCGTGTCCATATTTCATGTTTGCCTCCAGGACCCAATATCGACCCTTAGAGAAACAGATGTCCAGACCTACGTCATCCAACTGACAAAGTCGGGCGGTGTTTTGCGCAAGGGCCAGGGCTTCTTCTGGTATATCATCAAAACTGATGGTGGCACCTTGAGACACATTAGTGCGAAACTCACCAGGTTTTGCGATACGCCAGTAGGCATGGATTATCCGACTATGGATTAATACAACACGAAGGTCCCGATCGATGTTAAGGTATTCCTGTATGTATGCAGCACGGGTCAAGCAGTTGTATGCAGCAAGTTCAGCCTCATTTCGGATTAGGTGTATGCCTCTTCCGAGAGCTGAACCCCGCGGGATCTTGGCAACAAATGGAAAGCTAAAGTGTTGTAATATTTTTGACTTTTGATAATCCCCATAGAAAACCCTTGTCCGGGGGTGAGGAATCTTAAGGAGATTGAAAAGGGCTGTCTGCTTAATCTTGTCCATCACATATTTGTATGTGTGGTAGTTTGGAAAAGTCCGTTTGCCCATTGTATCAAAAATATCCACGTAAAAGGGGGTAGGATAAAAGATTACATCGGACTTGCGAATCAGCTCTATCTGCCAATTCTCATAGTCGGCAAGATTGGTGCGAACCCCGAGGGTTATCACGTTCTTGCAGCGTCTCAATCTGCTCTCCAAGGCTATCCTTGGTTGATTCATTTAACTCCACCTACCCCGTTTAGATAAAGTATAATAGGGCAAGAAAGGCATTAACTAGTTTCCATCCATAAATGGCCCTTTTCCGCAATCCCTGCCTGAGGCAGGCAAGTCGGCGTCAATCAGCCGGAGGCTGACAAGACTGCGGGGTTGCTTGTGCGACGTACCTCGGTACGCCTCCGCGCAACCCCTTGTTTTCCTTG
>JAUWMN010000015.1 GCA_030613165.1 Desulfobacterales bacterium | reverse complement strand
GCATCCATGAATAGAAAACTACTAAGAGAAAAAGACGAAGGACTCTGTTTTATTTGCCATAACAGTAAAAACTTCAAAAGAAAAACCAGGCACGCTCCGTTAGATACAAAGGGATGTCTTTTTTGTCATAATTCCCATGCGTCGGATTATGAAAACCTGTTGTCTAATCCCGCTAACAAAGTGTGCGAGCAATGCCACAATTTTAAAAAGAAGGGCTTTATTAATGGGCATTCCGGTTACGATGTGGCGCATGCCTCATGCGTTTCCTGCCACACCTCGCATTCGTCGTCTAACAAGCAACTTCTACGCGAATTTATCCACACCCCACTGGATAATAATCAGTGCAATGCGTGCCATGGCTCCCCTGGAGCCTCTATCGAAGAGAAAGGGGCGGAGTTTTGTTATAAGTGCCATGAACAAGAAGAAAAGGAATTTGTCCAGAGCCATATCCACTTACCCATCAGGAGGGGAAGTTGTCTCGATTGTCACAGTCCTCATGCGACCGATAATAAGGGTGTAACGCTGTTGCCTGACGGACTAATGTGCTATAAGTGTCATAAGAAGTCAGAAAAAAAATTCGCGAAACAACATATACATGAACCAACGAAAAACAATCAATGTACTTCCTGCCATGATCCTCATGCATCCGGAAATAGTTATGTATTAAAGGCTAAAGGAAAAAAATTATGTTATTCTTGCCATAAGACCACAAGCTTTACTCAATCTAATGTCCATGCTCCCGTCAAGGCTGGCACATGTATAGTTTGTCATAATCCCCATGCCTCTGATTATAAGTTTGAACTTAATTTCCCTGAGATCAAGCAATGCTACTCCTGTCATCAAAAAGAAAAGATGCTTTTTGATCGTATTAATGTACATACGCCTATAAGAAAGGGAAGTTGCTCTGTGTGTCATAACCCCCATTCATCCACGAGGGATGATTTGTTAGTACAAAGGGAAGAAAAGTTATGCTTCAAGTGTCATCAGCAGCTGCGGGACGAGATAAAAGATGGGGGTGTGCACCGACCGTTTGGAAGAGGAAAATGTTTGACTTGCCATAACGCGCATGCCGGCAATAATCGGTTTCAGCTGTTAGCTACAGTGGGAAAGAACTGCTATACATGTCATTCTCGTATTCGTGTTGCCGCTGAACGGAATACTTACCGGCATGCCCCTTTTAAGGAAGAAGAATGTATTGCCTGCCATAACCCGCATGGCAGCAAAATCAAAGGACAATTGAATAGGCCTTTGGGAAATCTTTGTCTTTCTTGTCATACCTCTGTTGCTTCCGGTCTAAGCGAAAACAAATACAAACATGCCCCGGCAGAAGAGGGAGAATGCTTACAATGTCATACATCCCATTACGCGAACATCGAATACTTGTTGGTTGCTGAAGGTGTCGGGCTTTGCAAGGAGTGTCACGAGCCAAAGAGGTCTTCTATGATAGAATCGCACAATGAAATTTCTGTGGAACAGGCCAATTGCAGCAGTTGCCACGAGTCGCATTCCGCGGCAAACAGAGGGTTGTTGCACCAGGTCATGCATACTCCCTTTGAAGATAGGGAGTGTGACGCATGTCATTAATAAAGGCGGGAAGTTTTACACAAAAGGTGTTTAAATCAGGACTCACTATGGCCGGTCTGCTTGATTGACCATTCGACCAACTTAGATGGGGTAACAATTATTATGAGGCGACAGAAAAAACTTTTTTATGTTTGTATTTTTTCATTGTTGACTGCGGTCCTTATAGGCACGGGCGGTATTTGCTCGGCAGCGGCTAAGCCCACCTATCAAAATTGCCTTGAGTGCCATGCTGACTTGAAAGATAAAATGATGCTAAAAGGCGCGCACGCTCCTTTCAAGAAATTTCAGTGTGGTAGCTGCCACGATCCTCATACATCAAATTATAAGTTTTTGGTAAAAAAAGATGTCGGGACTTTGTGTAAAGGCTGCCATGACAATAAGGCCTTTAAACGTAAAATCACTCACGCACCTGTGGCAGAGGGAGATTGCATAAAATGTCACGATCCTCATGCTTCAAAAAATCACAATCTGTTAGTTGCAAAGGGAAAGGATCTCTGTTTTGTCTGCCATAAGTCTGAGAGCGTTTTTGTCGGAAGCAAACCACATGCTCCCGCGGGGAAAGGTCAGTGCCTTAAATGTCATGAACCTCACGGGTCGGATAACGCCTCTCTCGTGCGAACGGACAAGAAAAAGCTCTGTATTGACTGTCATCATGACGTGAAAGCTATGAAAAGCGATAAGACTAAAAAAGCGCATCGTTATTATCCTGTGTTAGGGACTGCGTGCGTATCGTGTCATAATCCTCATGGGTCTAGGCATGACAACTTAATAAGAAAAAATCAACATATCCTTCTTAAAAAGGATGGATGTACAACCTGCCACAACGCACCGGGCTCCAAGGATCCTTTAGGCATGAACAAGAAAGGAGCGATAGTTTGTCTGCAATGCCATAAAAATGTGGCTGAAGATTTTAATAAGATTAATAACCACGTACAAGATGGTATATTCTGCACGAACTGCCATAATCCACACGCTTCGGATCAGTCCGGTATGAAAAATGGTCCATTGACAAAAATCTGTTATACCTGTCACCAAGATACGCAATGGCGAATGTATGACAAAAAGACAAAGTATCTACATCCAGGGCTGAAAACAAAGGGGAATTGCAATGATTGCCACGACCCCCATGGTTCAAATTTCAGGTTACTGTTCCCGAGCGATGAGTTTGCTGTATGCACGGAGTGCCACAAAAGACATGGCACGTTCACACATCCTGTAGGGGTTGATGCCGTCGACCCAAGGTCAAAGCGAGATGTTACTTGTATTACATGCCATAATTTAATGGGATCGCAACACGAATTCGCACTACGATTTGACAGAAAGAAACAATTGTGTATCCAGTGCCATACATCATATTGAGATTGAGGAATTTAGGAATTGAGCATTACCAAATGACGAAGGACAAGTGACGAAGGAGTTATAATGCTAAAAAAGTCTCTTTTTGTTGTTTTGATTATCTTGATAGTTCCCTTTAATGCCTTCGGCAAGAAGGATACCGTCGATATTATTACTACTCTCACCAGCAATGAAGAGATTGGTTTCCTGGGACTCATTGATGGAGTGTTTTTTGACGAAAACAAGCAGAGATTATATGTTTCAGATTCATCAAACAACCGGATTCTTTCGTATGATTCAGAGCTTAAATATCTATCTGCCTTGCAACCGGGAGGCGATCTGAAACACCCCACCAGTCTTGTACGAACCAGCGACGGCAGGTTTCTGGTAGTCGAACCGTCAAGGAAGGGAATTTTAACGATTAATATCAGTCAGAAGTCTGTTAAGCAGGTAGATTTTTCCAAAGTTCCTGAAGCTGAGACCTTTTATCCGGGCAACATAGCCATAGATTCTGCTGATAATGTCTATATTATAGATAGAGCTAATTCCAGGGTTCTCCTTTTTAACCCTAACCTGCAATTCGAAAGAGAAGTTCTTAGAGACACTAAGACAAGAATTAGCGATATTAAAGTTGACAACCAGGGGAACATCTATACCCTAAGCACGATAGAGGGAGTTGTAAAGAAATATGACGGTTCCGGGAGGAAAATTCTAGAGTTTGGGAGACGAGGACAAGATAAGAATGAATTCAACTTCCCGGTCAGCTTAGCAGTTGATGAAAAGGGTCTGATATATGTTGTAGATCAACACAAAAACAAGGTTTTAGTCTTTGATAAGAGTGGGGGGTTCCTCTTTGATTTTTCAGGATTAGGTTGGAGAGAAGGACGATTGGCCTATCCATCATTTATATTTATTAATAATTCCGGCACAATATTTATCGTTGATCGAGATAATTCCCGGATAAGTGTCTTTAGGTAAAGAAGAAAAATGCTTTTATCAGAACGGATAAGTCGTATCAAGCCTTCACCTACCTTGGCGATTAACGCTAAAGCTCAGGAACTAAAACGCCAAGGGGTTAATGTGATCAGTTTTGGCGTGGGCGAACCTGATTTTGATACCCCGAAACATATAAGAGAGGCTGCCGTACAGGCCATGGAAGAGGGCTTCACCCGATATACGGCTGTGGGCGGTATTGATGAATTAAAAGATGCCATTATTGAAAAATTTAAGAAAGACAATGCCCTTGATTACGATCGACCGGAGATTATGGTCTCTTGCGGCGGAAAACATGTTCTCTACAACTTAGCGCAGGCGCTTTTGAATCTCGGAGATGAAGTCATTATTCCAGCGCCTTATTGGGTCTCTTATCCTCCGATTGCAATCCTTGCCGGCGCGACCCCGGTTATTGTCCAGACTGACGAGTCTGATAATTTTAAGATTTCTCCTTCCGATCTGGAAAAAGCTATTACATCTCGGACTAAACTTTTAGTCTTAAACAGCCCATCGAATCCAACCGGCTCTGTTTATACCTTAGAAGAGCTGAAACGGTTGGCTGAGGTTATTTCAAGACATGATCTTTATGTGGTCTCTGATGATATTTATGAAAAATTGCTTTTTGATGGTCTCACGTTTGCCAATATCGCACAAGTAGAAGGCATGAAAGATAGGACATTCGTGGCCAACGGGGTATCTAAAAGCTACGCCATGACAGGCTGGCGAATAGGTTATGTGGCCGGCCCCCGCGAAGTTATTGCCGGGATGACCAAGATTCAAAGTCAGAGCACCTCAAACCCGAATTCTATTGCGCAAAAAGCAGCAGTGGCTGCACTCCGTGGTCCTCAGGATGCAATTGAAGAGATGCTATATGCCTTTGACAAGAGGAGAAGATATCTGGTCGATCGTTTGAACGGGATAAAAAATGTCTCTTGCAATACTCCACAGGGGGCTTTTTACACATTTCCCAATTTTAGCTATTATTTTAAGGGACGCAAAGGTGAAAAGCAAATCAATGATTCTGCCGGCCTGGCCGAATATTTTTTAACTGAGGCTGAGGTAGCTTTGGTACCAGGAATTGCGTTCGGCGCCAATAACTTCATAAGATTTTCTTATGCGACAAGCTTGGAAGTTATTACGGAAGGGCTTGACAGGATTGAGGATGCTCTTAGTAAGCTTTCTTTCTAATCGATCATTTATCATTTTACATTTGTCATCTATCATTTAAGTTTTCTATTATCACCGTTCCAATGATAAATGACAAATGCTCAATGACAAATATCATACTATCTCTTTCTTTTAGATGCCTTCAACGGGTTAATTTTGCTCGTTCCCTGTTGGCTCTCCTTTTTAACATGAGTAGCAAAGTTGCACTTGCCGTTTTTCCACTTTACTGCAGGGTCAGGACATGTACTGCAGAACCATCCTGTTGCGAATTCTACGGCACGCCCGCAACCACTGCATTCTTCGACGATCGAATGACAGGAACCACCATTAAAGGAACAACCGCTTTTTCCCATAAAGATACATTCGGCCCCTTTTTTAATTGTTGAACAATCCATTGGAATCACCCCTTTCCAAAAAAAATATCCCCTATCAACGATAGGGGTAAAACCTTGAAACCTTGTGTCATTTATCAATCCGAGGGGGCTTTGTCAACAAAAAAAGCTCGTTGCATACAATAACCTCACAAACCTGAGTAGTTACAGTTATTTTTTCATTTCTTCCAGAAGGTCGAGGACAGATTGTGCTGATTTTTCAAGGGCACCCTGTTCTTCCGGCGTAAGTTGTATCTGAATAATATCTTCTACGCCGTCAATCCCGAGCTTTACAGGAACACCTACAAACACGTCTTTGATTCCGTATTCTCCTTCAAGATATACAGCGCAGGGAAGGATCTTCTTTTTGTCTTTGATAATAGCTTCCGCCATTTCAACAGCCGCGGATGCGGGCGCATAATAAGCGCTGCCCTGTTTTAAGAGCTTGACAATTTCCGCGCCGCCGTTTCGTGTACGTTCAACAAGGGCTTCAAGCCGGTCGGATGGCATCAGTTCGGTAATGGGAATCCCTGATACCGTGGAATACCTTGGAATAGGTATCATATGATTTCCATGTCTTCCCAGGACAAAGGCCTGAGTGTTTTCCACGGATACGTTCAGTTCCATTGCAATAAAGGAACGGAATCGGGCTGCATCGAGCACCCCAGCCATCCCGATCACTCTATTTCTGGGAAAACCGCTTACCTCCAAGGCAACGTGGCACATAACATCGAGTGGATTGCTTACAACAATAATTGTTGCGTCCGGTGAAAAACGAACAGCCTCTCGGGTAACTTTCTTCATTATCTCGGCATTGGTGTGAAGAAGATCAATCCTACGCATCCCTGGTTTCCTGGGAAGACCCGCCGTGATGATAATCACGTCTGATCCTTCCGAAGCTTCATAGTTGTTAGTTCCTATGAGATGGGCGTCATGTTTTTCAATTGGAGAGGCCTCTATAAGATCAAGCGCCTTCCCCTGTGGTATTCCTTCGACGATATCAACAAGCACAACATCGGCTAATTCTTTTTCAACAACACGCTGGGCTGTGGTAGCGCCAACATTACCAGCGCCAATAACAGTGATTTTTGTGTTCATATTCCATTCTCCTCAAAGACGGTCGGAAATATAGTATTGCTCAATGTAATCGGGGCAAAAAAAGCCATTCTTGGACGGACACATTCTATTACCATTATATCGTATCATGATCAAGAAGAGATATTTGCTTTTTCCTCTTGTATTGTAATAAGTTGTTAGATAAAATAAATTATGATAGATTACCACGTACATACCGCATTGTGCGGACACGCTGAAGGGAGTATGGAGGAATACGTTTGTTCTGCTATTCACAACGGATTGCAAGAGATCTGCTTTTTGGATCATTTTACAAGGCGGCCATATGACAGGAAGAATTCAATGACCGATGCAGAACTCCCATTTTATTATAATGAGGCCCGTAGGCTTCAGGAAAAATACCATTCACAGATCAAGGTCAAAGTAGGGTTGGAAATCGATTTCAATCCAAAGTTACTCTCCGTTATTGAAAACATTGTCGGGTCTTTTTCGTTTGATTGCATTGGAGCATCTGTTCATTTTATCGGTGATTGGAATATAGTAAGCTATCGTCAGACTGACCGATATGATGAGGAGGATCTGATAAAAGTTGGGGAGCTTTATGTAGAGTCCCTGCTCGATATGATGCGGTATGATTTTTTTGATATCTTATGTCACATTGACGTAATCAAAAAATTTGGCCACACTCCTTTGCGTTCATTTATGAACTATAAGACAGAACTTTTTGCTGAGATCAAAAAAAGAGGATATGTAGTTGAGGTTAACACAAGCGGTTATGATCACCCGGTCCGCGAACCATATCCTTCCTTCAATATCCTTACCCGGTTATGCGAAGCAGGCATACCGGTTACCATTGGTTCAGACGCGCACAGGCCGGAAGATGTGGGACGACATTTTGAAAAAACAATCAGGATGATTCGGTCTGCCGGCTACAAACATCTACTTTCTTTTGACAAGAGAACACGAGACACGGTTTTGTTTGAAAATGAAGATGAAACAATTCAATAAGGTGGGACCGGATGATTAGAAGCATGCGCAAAACTCTTTTTATAATTGGTCTAATTGTTGCTGAAACTATTTTTGCCCAACCGATAGCTGCAGCCGACCATTTTGACACGTTGCAGGCACAGCTTATTAAAGACGGCTTCAAGCCGGACTATATAAAAACGTTATACGGGAGTACACATGCTGTTTTTGATGTGGATACCGCTTCTTATTATTTTGTCCAGCGTGAATCTAAAATGAATTACGGCCAGTTCTTAGAAGATTCGGCCATCAAGAAAGCGGCTCGTTACCTTGAAAAGTTCAATGGAATTTTTGCAGATGTAGAAGAAAGATACTCTGTCCCGAAAGAGATCATTGTAGCAATCTTATTGGTTGAAACACGACTTGGAAGGGTTACTGGGAATAAGTCTATCTTAAATACCCTCTCTACCTTGGCTGCGTTGGATGACCAAAGCAATAAAAATTATCTCTTGTCTACTTTAAAAAAGAAACGGCTTAAGATATCCCAAAAACGGATCAGTAAATGGGTTAATCGAAAGTCTAAATGGGCGTATAAAGAGTTGAAGGCGTACTTAACATATTCAGTTCACAATGGGATCGACCCGTTTGCTTTGCGGGGGTCCTATGCAGGAGCTTTTGGATTTGCTCAGTTTCTTCCTTCCAATGTACTGCAGTATGGTCGCGACGGGAACAAGGACGGAAGAGTGGATCTCTTTCAACACCCTGACGCCATTGCAAGTATAGCATATTTTTTAAAAAGGCACGGCTGGGCACGCAGCATGTCGCGTAAGGATGCGGAAAAGGTACTTTTTGCCTATAACAGGAGCACTTATTATGTTAATACTATCCTCTCGGTTGCTGAGAAGCTGCGAGGGGGACCTGTTCTTGCTGTTGTAGAATAATTTTTTAGATGCAAAGATCGGCGGTGGTATAATTACTATGAAATATGCTGTTATTATAATTCTTTTATTGCTCCCCATGATACCTACTTTTTGGGCGATTATGGACATTGCTTACAAGGATTTCGGTTCTATGCAACGGAAGGCCCTATGGGGCGCATTAGTAATTTTTGTCCCTTGTATTGGCGGAATCATCTATCTGTTCCTTGGCCGCAAGCAGGGAAAAAAACACGGGAGGTAACGTTTCTATGTATAACATAATTTCGGAAGAGACCTACCCTGATGGGGCAATGATCATGGAAGAAGGGAGTTCGGGAGATTGGATCTACACCATTCTATCCGGCAAGGTCGAAATCTTTAAGATAATTAACGACCGCAGGGTTGTTATAGATATGCTGGAAGAAGGGGATATTATGGGCGAGACCAGCTTCCTGACTCAAATGAAGCGTACCGCCTCAGCACGCGCTATAGGGGATGTTACGGTAGGGATTATAGATAGAGATTACTTAGATGAGGAGTTTAACAAACTCTCTGGAGATTTCAAGACGATCTTGCTTGCTCTTGCTGAACGCCTAATGAAAACCACCGAGGCGGTCTGCAATTTCACTGATAGGTATCGCGACCCCCGTGTACCTCGTGACTTCAAAATAGTATATAAAAAAAACGAGTCTTTTGTAAAAGCAAACATAGACAACATAAGCAGTCGAGGACTCTTTGTGCGAACCAACGAACCGCTGGAAAAGGGAGAGGAATTCCTTTTTAAACTTGAAATTCCCGGCGCCCCTGATCCTATTAAGGGCGCCTGTGAAGTTATATGGTCCAGAACAGTATCCGATAGCCCTGGAACAAGACCAAAGGGGATGGGATGCAAATTTATCAAGATGAGTCGGGAAGATCGTATGGCTTTAAAGACATTTCTTGCAAATATACCACAGAAGACCAAACTTAGAGACCATCCATAGCAAGCTCCGTTAATTCATACACCTTGACACAGATTCACCAGGAGGATTGTATCATGAGAGTAGCCGATTCTATGAAAAAACTCCCCTTGCTTCAATCTGCTGATTTGCGGGGCAAAGTCGTCTTGGTTCGTGTGGATCATAATGTGGTAAAACAAGGAATTATACAAGATCCCTACAGAATAGATCGAACAATAGGGACCATTTATAACATTGTTGAACGGGGAGGAAGGTTTATCTTGATGACGCATGTGGGACGGCCTCGTGATAAGAAGACAGGGGCGATCTCCTGCGATGCGTCAACGTCGGTTCGGCCTATTGCCGAATACCTGGAACGCAAGCTCCATACTAAATTTCACATTCCGGAAATCCCCCGCACCGGCAATAAAGGCATTCCCGGTATTGATACCTCCATCAATCTTGCCATCAAGGACCTGAAAGAGCGCAAAATCGGCGGGATATATCTTCCCAATACCCGGTGGTTTCAAGGAGAAGAAGCAGGGGGGTCTGAACGTGATTGTTTTGCGCTGCAGTTAGCCGGACTGGCAGATGTATACGTCAACGACGCTTTTGGCTCCTGGCAACCACATACCTCTACCTATGACATCACCAAGCACCTTCCATCATACGCCGGTTTTTTGATGCAAGAGGAGATCACGAATTTAAGTAAGGTGCTGGAGCCTGAAAGACCTTTTGTAGCAGTAGTGGCCGGGGCAAAATACGATACCAAGATAGGGCCACTCAACGAGATCTACAACAAAGTTGATCAGCTTATTTTAGGAGGGGTGCTTTATAACGCTTATTTGTGCGCCAAATACAACGTTAGAATTGCCGGAGTATCAGAGACCGATGTTGAGGCGGCAAAGAAGCTGGTTGAGCGGGACAAAGCAAGCAAAAAAATTTTTGAACTCCCCTTCATTGTTGAGGCAGATACTCTTGAAGGTAAGATTGAGGGACAGTACCGGACTATTAAGGTTAATGCCCTGGAAAGCGGTAAAGAGTATGGATATATCCTCGATATTGACGCCCGTTCTTTTGAAGATCCAGAGGTGAATAAAAGCTTGAGTTCAGCGCGAACCATTTTTGTAAATGCGGTTATGGGGTTTACGCCCCATTTTACAGAAGGTTCCGAAGCATTGGACCGTACGATCGATAAAAACCGGACCGCCATCAAACTGTATGGGGGTGGAGATACCTTGCAGGAATTTAAAAACCTTTGCCCGGGCCTTTATCTTTCTATTTTGGACAATGCGTTGTATTATCTTTTTACCGGCGGAGGGTCGGTTTTGAAAGCGATTGAAAAACACAGCCCGTTTGGGATAAAACCGGTACAGGCGCTTATAGAAAATGCTGAACGGTTCCAAAAATGACGATTCAAATACTCAATATAGCCTTTGCTATTTTCAGATCTTCCGGTGTGGTAATTTTGATATTCAGAAGCTCCCCTTCTATCAGATAAACTTCACCCCCAAAATGTTCTACAAGCGCTGCGTCATCTGTTTCCTTAAATTGTTCTTTTCTGGCCGTCTCGTGTGCTTTAACGATAAGATCATATCGAAATGCCTGTGGTGTCTGGGCCAACCACACCTGATCCCGGGGCAAGGTTTTTTGAATAGCATTATTCTTTACAATCTTTAAAGTATCTTTTACAGGGACCGCGGCAATGCAGGCGCCGTATTCCCGGGCGCCCGCCACTGATTCTGAGACAAGACGATCGGACACAAAAGGCCGAACGCCATCGTGGATCACCACAATATCGCAATCGCCTTCTACAGCTTTTAGCCCGTTATAGACGGATTCTTGGCGCGAAGCGCCCCCTGAGACCAACTGGATGTTCTTGTTAAAATCGAAAGGCGCTATTATCTTTTCTTGACAAAAGGAGCGGTCAGACTCCGGCAAGGCCAACACAATGTAGTCAATTTCAGGATTTCTATCAAAGGCAAAAAGCGTATGAACGAGAATTGGAAATTTGCCCAAGTTTCGGTATTGCTTACGAGGGCCACCCCCCATTCGCACCCCTTCCCCCGCGGCTACAATGACAGCAACGATTTTTTTCATATGAAGTTATGTTGGGACGCAGATTTTCGCAGATATACGCAGATTTATTTTATAAAATTAAAACATATTTTATTAGGTTTCCTTTTTAACCCGCAACTTTATATTTAAAATCCTGACAATCTGCGTTCATCTGCGTCCAAATAAATAAGTCTACTGCCTCAAATACAACAGTTCTTTCGGGAGCGGAATCCCTTTTCCCATAGTGTCCTCGCCGTAATTCACGCCGGCCAATATTCTGATATCATTCAATGCCCTGACATCCCCGTCAAAACCAACCTCTTCGAATTCGTCCTTTGCTATCTTTCCGCCTGCCCACTGGATATCCAAAACGCTACCGGCATCAAACCGATCCTCCCCCACACACAATTCCACCTCTCCGCCATAGTGCTGAACAATCTTGGCCACTAACAGACTGGGACGACTGTGAAATCCCATTTTTACCGGAATCCCCACTTTTATAACAGATCTTTCTATGTTTTCGTTCAGGACCTCTCTGGCAAGGTCTTGTCCTGAGGTAAGAAACTTGCATATATAATAAAGTCCATAATTGACGATACAGTCTAATATCTGATCTACTCCCACCATCCCCATCAAGCGCTCTCCGACTACTTGATAGACATTTTTGTACCCCATTTCATAAAGATGGCGTTCGTAATAATGGAGAAGTCTTCCCGTTAGTTCCATTAAGTGAAGTACTACAGATATAACTCCCCTGAGGCGTTTGAGCTTAATATTCCTAAACCTGAGGGCGCTTCTATTTACATAGGTGTCAAATGTGGATTGGAGATTGTGCACCACCATTTCGAATCGGCGCATCTCTTCTTCATTTATACTGGAAGGGACAATGGTCTTTATAGTTTCAATCGGATACGGCTCGTAAAACCCTAACAGCTCAAAGTCCTTCGCCACATTTAAAAACTTCGTGGTAATCTTGACGATATTTTTCTTCTCTTCAGCCGTATCCTGATCGTCAATGTTGAAATCAAATACCTGGTCTGTGGATATTCCCGGAAAATCTTCCCATGAAAAGTTATCCAAGGGGACATAAATGTTAAGTCGCCTGGCCTCCTCTAAAGATGCGGCGCTGATGTTACGTAAAGATCTTATAAGAAATTTATGGGTGTTAAATCCTTTTTCTTTAAA
>JAUWMN010000073.1 GCA_030613165.1 Desulfobacterales bacterium | reverse complement strand
GACGTGGAGTATTAAGCCATACATCAACCCCCTGTACAAGATGCTTTGATAGTCTTATTCCGTAGTCTTCCAAGAAGACAAAACGATTTATAACATTCTCACGTCGTGCAAAGTGTGTGATCTCCTTTATAAGGTCTTTGCCTTTATGATCTTGCGGATGTGCCTTTCCAGCAAAGATGAACTGTACGGGGCGTTTGGGGTTTTTTAGCAGCCTCAACAATCGTTCCTTGTCCCTCAGCATTAGGGTGGCCCGTTCGTATGTGGCAAACCTTCTGGCAAACCCGATAGTCAAGATCTCCGGATGGAGCGCGCCCGTGGCAGCCTCTATCTCAGTTCTGGATGCGCCCCGTCTTGCAAGTTGTTTTCGAAGGGTCTGCCGGGTGAAAGCAACCAGGTGCTCACGAGCCCTTTCATGGGTGTGCCACAGTTCCGCGTTGGGGATTTCATTGATCCGTCTCCATACTTTTTCATTATCCGGGTCCTCCATCCATTTGGGGCCCAGATATCGATTGAAGAGCCTCGACATGTCCTGGGAAATCCACGAAGGTATATGAATGCCGTTGGTTACACACTCTATTGGTATGTCTTCGGTCGGATTTTTCGGCCATATTTTTTTCCACATATTTTGAGAAACATGTGAATGGAGATCACTTACACCGTTGGCGTGAGCAGATAGCCTTAAAGCCAGCACAGTCATGCTGAACGGTTCGTTATCGTCCCGTGGGTTTTCGCGGCCGAATGCCAATAAGACCTTGAACGCGATATCCATGCCCTGGGCATAATCGGAAAAATATTGTTCCATAAGTCCCGGCGAAAAGGCATCGTTTCCCGCAGGAACCGGTGTGTGAGTGGTAAAAACATTGGTAGCAATAACCAGTTCTCTGGCCGCGTCAAATGAAAGCCCTTCTTTTTCCTGCAGACTTCTAATCCTTTCCAGGGCTGAAAAAGAGGAATGACCTTCGTTCATATGATAAGTAGCCGGTTTGATCCCGAGACGCTCAAGCGCCCGGACACCCCCTATTCCAAGAACGATTTCCTGGCGGATCCGCATCTCCCAATCCCCCCCGTAGAGTCTTGCGGTGGTATACCGAATGTCCGGTGGGTTAGCGTCAGTGTTGGTATCGAGTAAATAAAGAGGGATGCGCCCTACCATGACGCGCCATATCTGAATGACTACCGGTCGTCCTTGGAACGAGACTTCTACAGTGATGGGGGTTCCGTTTTCATCCCGCATAAGGTTAACAGGGAGATTAGCAAAATCATTTTCAGGGTATTCTTCCTGTTGCCAGCCATCGGTGTTGAGATATTGATGAAAATATCCTTCCTGATAAAGGAGGCTTATCCCAACAAGTGGATAATTCAGGTCACTGGCGGACTTAATATGATCTCCGGCCAGGATTCCAAGACCGCCGGAATAGGTGCGAAGACACTGGACGATTCCGAATTCCATAGAAAAATAGGCGATAAGACAGTCGTTATTGATCTGTTTTGTAAGGACATTTTCAGAAGGTGCGGCCATATACTCTTTAAATGACTCGTGGATACGTTTCAGTTCTGATATAAACCCCGCATCTTCGGCGAGTTCTTCCAGGCGCTCCTGGTTAACCCGGCCAAGTAGATAGACAGGATTATTATTGGAATTTTTCCATAATGTGGGATCGATCCGGCGGAACAATGCGCATACTTCAGGATGCCATCCAAACCACAGATTCTCCGCTAAATCTTTTAGTGGACTAAGAACACCAGGCAACTTAGGCACCACATTAAATTTCACCAGCGGTTTCATAGTCCCTCCTTGTTAACAAAGGTCTCGTAAAGTTTTCTGAATTCGCTCATAATGCGTACCCGGCCAGTAGACTCTTTTACAGGTATGACATTTTGAAAACCGGCTATGTTTTTCCAAAACGTGATCCGGCGCCTGATTAACAATTTCTTCTAAAGGTACTCTTTTAAGCATTGTATTGCAAAGTTTACATCGTGTGAAGAACTGTTTTTCATTCGGCTGGAGACGAAGCGCTTTGATAACCTCTCGGACCTGGTCCTTTGGATCGTTTGAGGCAAGACAAACAATTTTTAAAGATTTTGCCCTTTGCGCAAGATGTGTGTCTCTTGTTAACATAATTCGATTTTCATCGGCAAAGGATATTGCTGATTCCGGGGACAATGAGCCGCTATCTACGGTATCATATCCCATAAGTCTGAGCCATTGAGCCAGTCTTCCCACTGTCCTGTCCGCCGCGAATTTCATGCTCAAAGAACTACATGCAAGGTTCAAGGAGTCAATCAAGATTGATTGTTTTATCGGTTTTTATTGCCTTTAGCTTAAAGCTTTCCTGAGAAGTAGGTATATTGATAGCGTATTTTTTAATGGTAAGAATCCATTTTGCATTATTTTTGCCGGAAACGGTGATTAAACAAGGAATTAAAACAGATTCCTCATATCTAAAATTATCAAACAGAATACTGTACGTCAAGGCCCCCCCACGACTAAAATAGTCCGCGCGTAAAATCTTAAACGGGTCATGGCTAACCCATACCTTTGCTGCAATATCCCCCCATTGCCCAATAAGGGTCAGGACAGTTTCTCCTGCTGCCCCGGAGTGTAGCTGGGCCTGGCGGAAGGGTACAATCGGGATAGAACCTGAAAGCGCTTTAAAAAGTTCTTCAGGCGTTATCTTTACGTGAATAAAACGGGCCAGGTTGGAGGCCGTGGCATCGCCTTTATATAGCCGATTTTGTGCGTAGATGTAAAAAAAGAGCCTATTTTTATTGACGACAAAGGTAGCAGTAGGTTGACCCCATGGGCTCAAGAACTCAAAACGGAATTGATCGGGGCGGTGTCCCAGCCACACAGCACTAAACAATTGAGATTTTTTTTTGCTTATCATTTTAAGTTGCCCTTGCCCGCGGAAACTTTGGATCTGTGCATTATTTTGGTGGATCAAATCAATGACAACAGCGGCTTCCGGTTCGATTTTTTGGGGGATCGGCGAAAGGGGAGCGCAACCCTCGGCCATGAGCAACAAGATTGTTGATAGGAATAACAGATTGATCGATTTTAACGAGTTCATTTGTAGTAATAGATTTAGGGATTAGGGGATTGGGGAATTTAGGAATTGTGAATTATAAGAGAAGTGAGGATTCGGACAACGATCAACGGACATCACCAAGAAAAGATGAAGTCTTAAAAATCCCTAAATCCCTCAATTCCTAAGTCCCTCAATTCTTTAATTTTTTCTTTTAAAGTTATACTGTCTTTTTCTTGCTCTGTTTTCTCAAGCGACATTTCATAAGATTTTAAGGCGCTTTCCAGAAGATTTTTTTTGGAATACGCATCGCCCAGATGTTCCAGGATAATCGGATCATCCGGAACAAGTTCTGTTGCTTTTTCAAGCCAAAGGACTGCTTGATCAAAGAGGCCCTTTTTAAAATATACCCATCCTAAGCTATCGGTGATGTATCCGTCGTTTGGTTGCAATTTCAGCGCTTTTTTAATCAGTTCTTCTGCTTCGTCCAGATGTATTCCGAGCTCTGCATAGGTAAATCCCAGGTAATTTAAGGCATTAGCGTGGTCAGGCTCAATTTGAAGGACCTGTTTCATCTCTTTAATGCTAAGGTCCTTTTGGTTCATCTTGTCATATATTACTCCGAGGCGGAAGTGGAGTTTGATGTTTTGTGGAGCAATGCGGAGTCCTTCTTTAATGGCTGCCACTCCTTGAGCATAGTCTGATTTTTCTTCATATAGCGACCCAAGGTATAAAAAAATTTCCGGCTCATCCGGCCTGTTTTTGCTTGCAGAAAGAAGGGCTTCGATCGCCTTTTCGGTCTCTCCCTCAACTTGATATAAGTAGGTGATTTGAATGGCGGCGTTTAGGTAATAGTTGGATTCAGCAGCGATCATCTGATAGACGCCTATAGCCTTTTTCCGGTCTTCTTTTCCCGTGTAAGCGAGTCCTAAAAAATAGAGTACCTCAGGATTTTCGCGATCTTTTTTCAATAGATCATCGAGGAGGTTTATTGCTTCGTCGTATTCTTTTTGATCAAGGTAGATGGCCGCGATGTGTTTGATTATATAAGGGGAGTTGTGTGACTTATCGGTAAGTTCATTAAAGACTTTTTTTGCCTTTTGGGCTTTGCCGGTTATCAGGTAATGTCGGCCGAGTCCGATAGCAGCCTGGAAGTTGTCGGGATTGTTTTTTAATATTTTTTTATATGTTTCCACTACCATGTTTTCTTGCTGGGTAGCCTCGTATACCTGTACAAGATCAAAAAGCGCCGGTTCAAATGCCGGGTGCGATTCTAATGTTTTTAGGAACTGTATTTCCGCTTTATTATATTGTTTAAGCCCCGAATATGCCTTGCCGAGATAATAATGGACTTTCGTCGACTTCGGATTTAGTTTTACGGCCCTTTCAAGGATATCTTTTGCGTTCTGATACTCCCCGATTTGTATATAGACGGATCCCAAATGTAGATGACTACTCTTATCTTCGGGATTTTCAGAAATTATTGTTTTATAGGTGTCAATTGCCTTTTGATATTCGCGAAGGGTTTCGTGAACTCCTGCCAGCATAGTGAGCACCGTTACATCGTTGGGGCGCTTTTGTAATATGGACTGCAGAACGCCTATGGTATCTTTGTATCGTTGTTGGCGAATATATATGTGCGCGAGTTCGGTTTTGAGAAATACTGAGTCCGGCTCTTTTCCTACGGCCAAATTGAGAGATTCGGTGGCCTTTTCTATTTCTCCGACCCTCAGGAAAAGCTGAAACCTGGCATAATGGTAATAGGGACTTTCCGCAGGTGGAGAGCTCAACTCTGCAACTGTTCTCCCCGGAGATTTCGGCCTGGGCGCCATTGCGCAGCCGGAAGAAAATAGAACCACAAAAAAGGCTATGAGTATCTTTTGTCTATATAATGTTATCATTAGCATAAGGGTCCTTTTGGTCTCTCCCGTAATTTAACGTAGATTGGTTTCATTCACCGAAAACCCTTCCCGATAGGATTCAAGGTCAGGAATTTCCTTTTTAAAATACTCCCTCAGCTTTTTGATTACATTTTTTTCAACCTGTCGGATACATTCTCTTGAAACGTTATATCTGTTGCCGAGGTCTTGTAGGGTAAGGGGTGAGTCAGAAAAGATACGATTGTCTAATATTTGCAATTCACGATCGTTTAATTGTTCCCGGAACTTTTCCAGTTTTTCCCCAAGTACCCGCTTTACTTCTTCCTGGCCGATTTGGGTTTCTGCTGACGCGCCAGAGGCCGGGAGTAAGCTGATTCGTTCATCCTCCGAGCCTTCCTTAATCGGTGCGTCCAAAGATACTTCCCACCCGTCTAATCGTTGTTCCATCTCTATGATCTCGCCTTCTGTGACCCCAAGTTTTTCTGAAAGAAGCTTTGGTTTGGGGTCGAAACCCATAGAGATAAGCGCTTGTTTTTCCTTTTTCAGTTTAAAGAACAATTTTCGCTGCGCCTGAGTAGTTCCAATCTTAACAAGACGCCAATTGTCCATTATGAATTTGAGAATATAAGCTTTGATCCAAAATGAGGAATAATAGGAGAATTTAATCTCTTTATATGGATCAAACTTGTTGAGCGCTTGCATAAGTCCGATGTTTCCTTCCTGTATCAGATCCATAAGGTTTTGCATCCAGACTCTTTGAAATTTCATGGCAATTTTAATAACCAGTCTCAAGTTGGACGTGATCAATTTATAGGCTGCCTCCTTATCCCCATTCTCACGGAACCGTATTGCCAGCGCTTTTTCTTCCTTTCTTGTAAGAAGAGAATGTTTGTTGAGTTCCCAGAGATAGCGCTGAAGGACGTCGTGTTTGGCGAGGGCGGTGTCAAATTTATTGGTTTGGCCGTCATTACCTTTATTATTGGTTAAAAGATCTTTTGTTTTGTTGTCCTCTATATTCATAATCTAATCCAGATAATTTATTATGGCAGAGCAGAACTGTTGGGTGAGCAAGGTGCAAGTTCTTACGATTTGTGATCTTATGGGACTATACTTGTAAATAACAAAAATTAACAAATTAAAAGGCGTTTAGCAAGTGAAATAGTCCTCGACTTCATCAGCCTTTTTAGGCTTGACTTTTTTTCTCTTATACATTTAAGTAAATAGTTCAAAAATTTATAAGGAGAGGATTTTATATGAGCGAAGTGATCCGGCAGATAAGAAATATAGGCTTAATCGGGCATACGGGTTCAGGTAAAACATCTGTTGCTGAGGCAATGTTGTTTAACGCGGGCGTGACTTCCAGACTGGGGCGAGTGGATGAGGGGAATTCCGTCTTGGATTTTGAACCCGAGGAGATCAAACGCCATGTTACTATTAGTTCTGCTTTTCACCAAAGTCCTTGGAAAAAACACCGAATCGCCTTTATTGACACCCCTGGTGATACTAATTTCATCATGGATACCAAGGCTTGTCTTCAGGCCGCTGACGGCGCACTGGTTGTGGTAAGCGCCGTAGACGGGATCAAGGTGGAAACAGAGCGGACATGGGAGTTTGCCGATGCATTTCAACTGCCGCGTATCGCGTTTATTAATAAGATGGATGTCGAACGTGCCGATTTTTTTAAAGTGCTTGGCGAGATGAAAAATAGTTTTAATTCCCAGTTAGTTCCTTTACAGATTCCAATAGGTGCCGGGGAGTCGCTGAAGGGTATTATCGATCTTATTGAACAGAAAGCGTACTTTTACGAAAAAGGGAGTGGGAAATCAAAGTCTGGAGATATCCCGGACGATATGCAAGATATCGTCGCGGAACAGCGTGAAGTATTGATTGAAGCGATTGCTGAAGCTGATGACACTCTGCTTGAGAAGTATTTGGAAGGTGAAGAGCTTACCGCTGAAGAACTTAGCCAAGGGCTTCGCAACGGAGTTATCTCCGGTTCTTTCGTTCCTGTGCTGTGTGGATCTGCCGCAGGCAATATCGGAATAGATTGTTTGATGGATGCGATAAACGCCTGTTTGCCCTCCCCATTGGATCGAGGGGCCAGGGTGGGTAAAGTCCCCGAGACAGAGGACCAGATGGAAAGGGTCCCCGATCCTGAAGCCCCGTTTTCTGCTCTGGTGTTTAAGACAGTGGCGGATCCGTATACAGGAAGACTGTCTATATTCAGAATATATTCCGGACGACTGGGCAGTGACGGCACTTTTTACAATATCCAAAAAGGGGTCAAAGAGAGATATACACAACTTTACCGTATGGCGGGCAAGGAACAAACCACGGCTTCGGAAGCAGGCCCCG
>JAUWMN010000047.1 GCA_030613165.1 Desulfobacterales bacterium | reverse complement strand
GAAAATGTCAGGAAGGGGATACTGATGGGCGGCCTGATTGCACTCCTTCACGCTCTTTCTGCCGTGCTTATTGTTCTGATAATCTATTTTATTCTCAAACAATCATACATGGGATCCTTTGAAAGCATATCTCACAAAATAAAAATCGTAAGTTACAGCCTCATTACTCTAACAGGAGCGGTTCTGCTGATCAAAAGCATACTCGACGTTCGGAATAGAAACCGGCAAAGTGGAGAAAAAGACTCGGCCCCGCATCCGGCGGGCTACAGAAATATTCTTTCGGTCGCCTTGGCGGTCGGAATAGTCCCCTGCCCCGGGGCCGTTATCATAATGCTCTTTTGTATGTCCCTGGATATGGTTGGGGTCGGACTGGTTTTAAGCCTATTTATGGCCCTTGGAATGGCTGTTACCATTTCCGGGGCAGGAGTCCTGAGCATTGCAGGTAAAAAAGGGGGATTGAGGCTCCTCACTGGAAATAAACGGGCCAGACTCCTTCTCGAAAACAGTTTAGCAGTAGTGGGATCTTTATTGGTTCTGTTTTTTGGATTATCGCTTCTTGCTTTATCACTTTGAACCTCCGCCTATAGCCTGCCCGGCTTTGATCAGGAAGCCACAGATTGGTATTTGTCGAAAGCCAAGCATTTGGAATGTGAAGAATAACAAAAGTGGAGGCTCACTCCTCATAGTCTTTCGATATACTTTTCATGCCTTTACTCCCAGCTCCGCGGGTAGGGTTATCAGTAGATGCCAAGGGGAACACAAATTCTATTTCATCTTTGCAAAGAAACGTTTTTGTGTTACGAACAATGGTCATGGGTAAACTTATAGGGATAGCAAATCAAAAGGGCGGAGTCGGGAAAACTACTACCGCGGTCAATCTTGCCGCATCTCTTGCCGCTGGAGAACGAAAGACACTTCTGATAGACTGTGATTCCCAGGGGAACGCGACTTCCGGTGTCGGAATAAACAAGGAAGATGTCAAAGAACACATCTACCATGGGTTGATCGGAGAAGCGCCGATCGAAAACCTGATTTATGACACCGAAATAGAATACTTAAAAGTGCTCCCCGCTCACATAGATCTTGCAGGCGCGGAAGTAGAATTGATCTCGGTTGAACGGCGCGAACAGTATCTTAGAAACCTTCTTCAACCTATTGTTGACGATTATGACTTCATACTCATTGACTGCCCACCTTCTCTCGGCTTGATCACGATCAATGTTCTTTCTGCAGTGGATAGCGTAATCATACCTCTTCAATGTGAATATTACGCCTTGGAAGGTCTTGGACATTTTTTGAATACGTACCACCGGGTAAGGCAATCTTTCAACCCAAGGTTGACCATTGAAGGCATACTCCTTACCATGTTTGACAAACGAAACAACCTTTCCCATCAAGTTACGGAAGAGGCGCGAAAACATTTCAAGGGTCTGGTGTTTGACACATACATCCCAAGAAATGTCCGGTTGAGTGAATCTCCCAGCTTTGGCAAGCCGATCATCCTGTACGATATCACCTCATCCGGCGCCAAAAGCTACTTAAACCTTGCTCAGGAACTACTAAAACGGCAAAGAGGTCGCCATGCCTGAAAAAGAGAAAGCAAAAAAGAGGGCGCTCGGACGAGGTATCGACACACTGATACCTAATCTGGACACCCTTACGCGGGAAAGAGATTTTTTCCTCTGTAATATAGACTCCATATACCCGAATCCCATGCAGCCGAGACAATCTTTCCCTGACGATTCCCTTAATGAACTGGCTGCATCCATCAAAGAAATGGGGGTTATTCAACCACTCATCGTACGCACAGCAAGCACCGGGTATGAGTTAATCGCGGGAGAACGCCGCTGGAGGGCCGCCAAACTCGCAAAGCTCAACCAAGTTCCTGTGCTGATCAAAGAGGCATCTTCCAGTGAAATGTTGGAACTCGCCCTGATCGAAAATATCCAACGAAAGGATCTGAATCCCTTAGAAGAAGCAGAAGCTTATCGCCGGCTGGTCAACGAGTTTGGACTGACCCAGGAAGCATTAGGGAAACGGATCGGAAAGGATCGCTCCACAGTAGCTAATTTTTTGCGACTCTTGAATCTTCCCGAACCTATCCGCGCAGACATATTGAATGAGATCCTCACAATGGGACACGCCAGGGTGCTGGCCGGTATTGAAAATCCGTCACTCCAAAAAAAAGCATGGAGATATATCATATCCAAAAGGCTTTCTGTTCGAGGCGCGGAAGAACTGGTAAAGAGACTCAAAGCATCTCGTAAGAAAGTAACAAAGAAAAAATCCCCTACGCAAGATGATATATATTTTAAAGCCCTGGAAGATGATCTCACACGGAGTCTCGGCACAAAAGTCTCTATCAAACGGAGTGGACAACGGGGAACACTTGCAATTGAATATCACAACAATAAAGACCTGGATCGCCTGATTACAAAGCTGAAATAGTGAAAAATTCCCCTCTTGAGAGGGGTGGACGCGAAGCGGACGGGGTGTGTAATTCCCTCAGCGATCTTCTGTGGCATCGAGCGACTAAAAGGAGCGGGCGATAGAATCTTGTGATCGGACATGCAAACGGTTTGTTTGTGATAGGAAAAAACGAAAAGTAATAAGAGGACAATCGAAGGGAAATGGCATTTAACTGGTTTAAGAAGAAAAACGAGGAGGAATCAGAGCAGGAAGAAGAGACTCCGGTAACCGAAGCGCCGGTTGCACCATCCGAACAACCTGGCGCGGTTTCCGAACCGGAAGCTTCTGAAAACAAACAAAGTTTTTTCAAACGGTTAAGAGACCGGCTCTCCAAAACACGAACGACACTTGCAAGCCGGATGGATCGGCTATTCCTCGGGAAAAAAGAGATTGACGATGCATTATTGGAAGAACTGGAAGAGATCCTGATCACATCCGACATAGGTGTCCAGACTACCATGGAGTTAATTGAGAATGTGCGGGAAAAGGTAGCGCGAAAGCTTCTCAACAACCCGGAACAACTTAAAGAGACCCTTGTGGACGAGATTATGGGGTTTCTTCAGTCTCCCCCGGCTCCTCCCAGGATAACACGCCAAAAACCGTATGTAATTCTGGTCGTGGGAGTGAACGGAGTCGGCAAAACCCCCACCATCGGAAAAATTGCAGCCAGGTATAAGAAAGAAGGAAAGGACGTCCTGCTCATCGCAGGCGACACCTTCCGCGCCGCTGCTATTGAACAGCTTGAAATATGGGGAGAACGGGTCGGAGCGGATGTAATCCGACAAAAGTCGGGTTCAGACCCATCTGCTGTGGTATTTGACGGAATTGAGGCTGCTCAGGCGAGAAATGTTGATGTAGTGATAATCGATACCGCAGGGAGATTGCATACAAAGGTAAACCTGATGAAAGAATTACAAAAGATCCATAGAGTGATCAGTCGAAAATGCCCTGATGCACCTCATGAAGTCCTTTTGGTGCTCGATGCTACCACTGGCCAAAATGCTATCTCACAGGCGCAGGTATTTCACGAAGCGATTAATATTACCGGAATTGCTTTGACAAAGCTCGATGGCACTGCCAAGGGGGGGATCGCGGTAGGAATTTGTAACGAACTAAAGATCCCTCTTCAGTACATCGGAATCGGGGAACAGATAGAAGACCTTCAGGATTTTGACGCAAAAGAGTTTGTTGACGCGCTGTTTACACTTTAAAGAAGATCAGAAAAGTATTCGGAATATTTTTTAGCCGCTTGCACGACAAGCGAACATCTTTTTGGTCCCCTTTTGTGTCTACAAAAGAAACGGTAACATCTCCCGGCCGTAAGGGATCGTTCTCTCTTACCTGGTCCTTGTAGGCCAAGAAATGTTCTTTGGAAGAATCGGATAGATAATCAAGAAAGTTTTGACCGGTCACACCAGCTTCATTTGTCAATCCACTAATTTTTAAAAAACCCTGGTTTGCAGCAAGGATAGTCCCGTTGGTGCAGATGACAGCCGGATCATCAAATGCTTTTACGATGGCAAAGTGATCCGCAAACTTTTCTAAAAAGTATGAGCACTTAGAGCACTCTATCGGGCATTTAATTTTTTCCTGATAATCATCGATCCTCACAAAAAAACAATTGAGTATTTCAGCCTGCTTGATGAGACAGGCATTACATTGATGGGGAGCTGTGTTTTCCCTCCCCGCGTGATATTCCCAGCAGTATTTTTGAGTGTGGTCGTAATCTTTCCCTCCGGTTTTCAGCGCTTTGGGGATAGGGAAATTGTACTTTTTTAAAAATTGCACAAGCTCGTCCGCTGGAATTTTATAATTTCTCCCTAATGAAACCCCCTTTATCTTCCCGTCTCTTACCCATTTGGATGCGGTGAAGCGGCTAATCTGGCAAAGTTCCGCTACTTCGGTAGTTGAAAAGAGCTTTTTCATTCTACTTTACCCCCTTTGGATACAAAAATCTGAATAAAGAGTCAATGCTTGCCGGGGCTCATGTATGCGTTAACAATCATGTTTATTAACCTATCGGCATTTACTCCAGGTGTTTTTAAAAATAAGACAAAATACAACGGGCCAGGTTCTGTTTCTATGTATCCGGCCCTTGTCTGGATTCCGTGCAATGTACCCGTCTTATAATATATATTATCCTTTTTGACCAGAAGACTTCGATGCGGTTCAAATTTTTTTAAAATTGTAAGCATATCTCGCGCGGAAAGTCTGTTTTGTCTCGAAATACCCGAACCCTCCACAAATCGGATTCCGTGCAAGCCGAGAACATTTTGCGCGTAATCTAAAACTGCCCTGGTTCCCTTATCCAGGGTGCCCGGCGGCCCAAAGACGTTTGCGCCAAGGGCAACTACAACCTGATTGGCTATAAAATTGTTGGAAAATCGGAATAGCTTTTCTGCTACATCTTTTATCTCAAACTGGGAGGTATAGGTGTATAAAAGTTTATCCTCGGGAAGCACGGTTCCCATGCGAACAGTTTCGGGAACGGTAACGCCATTCTCTCTGAGAAAGTATAAAACAAGATGCCCCGCATAGAGACTCGCTTCTCGGCTGTCTTTAAATAGTGAAACGCGATCACTTTCAATTTTTTTTGCTATTTTTTCACTTGCATAGGGTATCATCGGTGTCTGAGGTTCTGCGGAAACAATCCGGCTGCTGCTATCCCGCTTAAAGTTGATTGTATTAAAATTGGCCGAAAGAGCGCTCAGAGGGGCATCATACGGGTTGGCCGAACATGACGCCCCCGGGGTTGTAATCTCTTTAGAAAAATAAGAATTGTCTATTATGAGGCCATTACATCGTGTAATCTTTTTGGCTAACAGCGATGTGATTTCCTGTAGAACCTCGGAAATCAAGAGCGGGTCGCCATATCCTTTTACCTTCAAGTTGCCCTTGTCATCAGTATAAAATTCCGTAGTGAACCTGTAGTCTTCTCCAAGGAAATGAAACGCGGCAAGTGCGGTAAGGATCTTCAATGTTGACGCAGGGATTCTTTTGACGGCATCATTCTTCGCAAGGAGTATATGCCCGGTACGATTTGCCACGAGAATTGAATCATCTGCTTTAATAAGGTCCAGAATCGGGGGTGAAGCTTCCGCAAAAAGGGACGATGAAACGATTAGAGAAATAAATACCACAAAAGCACTGACCGCATTAAGGCATCCATTATCGAACGCCCGGTACCGCACAACCCGCAACCCGCAACGCGCAACCAGCAACCAGCAATCAGCAACCAGCAACGCTTTAGTCATTATTCTCATGAAACATCACCAATATAACAACGCTTATTACTCTTGCCAATGCTACAATAGACTTCGTAACTGATAGTTCCGCTCTGTTCCGCGATCTCTTCAGCGGTAATGCAGTCGGCGCCCTGTCTTCCTAAGAGGACTACCTCATCTCCAGGTGATACACTCTCTATATCGGTCACATCAACCATGGTCAAATTCATACAGACCGTTCCAACTATCGGCGCACGTTTTTCCCGAATCAGCGCCCCCCCTTTGTTGGAAAGGAGACGACTGTATCCGTCATCATATCCAACAGGTATAGTAGCGATTACGCGTTGAGCTTCGGCTATATAGGTTCGCCCGTAACTGATAGAAGCTCCCCGGTTGACCGTTTTTACCTGAACAACTCGGGACCTGAAGCTCATAACAGGTTTCAGCTCGTCTATATGCGGGCATGCCGCGGAAGGAGGAGAGCCGTACAGGATAATCCCCGGCCTGAAAAGATGGTTTTCAAGCCCCTTGTGATTCAATATAGCGCCACTGTTCGCGATATGGATTTCGGGATTCTTTATACCAAGATCATGAGCCACGGCAACCACTTTTCGAAATCGTTCCAGCTGCACGTCGGTAAAAGGGTGGTCGGGCTCATCAGCGACAGAAAAATGAGAAAATATACCGGTAGGCGCAACCCCTTTCATATGCAGGAGCGTCTTTATAAAAGCCGCCGTCTCCTCCCATGGGACACCTATCCGGCCCATGCCGGTGTCTACTTTAATGTGAATGGGGACGACCTTCCCGTGTTTCAAAGCATAGTCGGACAGCTGTTCTATTATACCTAAATCAAATACTCCCGGGGTGAGGTCGTATTCTACCGCCGCAGGAATTTCGTCTGCGTCAATCCCTTTCAAAACAAGGGTAGGCGCGCGAATTCCGGCCTCTCTCAAGACTATCCCTTCCTCGGCTTCAAATACCCCAAAATAGTCCGTACCTATCGATTCCAAAACCTTTGCAACAGGAAGCATACCATGCCCGTAAGCATCGGATTTAACAACACACAGAATACGAGCTGAAGGCCCAATCCATTCTTTAACTTTTTTGAAGTTGTGTCGAAGCGCTGAAAGATCTATGGTAACAATGTTTGATGTCATATGTGCGCAAATTAGGGGTACAAAATCATTTAACATACCACGCCAGAATGGATAACTAAATAAATAATGTTACATATTGGTTTATGAAGCAAGGAGTTTTTGAGTACAGTATCTTTGATACTTGACTTGATTTTGAAAAAACATTACAAGAAAATAAAATTTGCTTTGAGAAACACACGATAATCTCGTAAAAATTTTTTACGAGATTATTTTGTTGAAACGAGGAATATTGTAAGAACATGGGAGACGTAAAAGAAAAACTCAAGGTACTTATCGTCCAAGCACTAAAACAGGGTTTTGAAAAAGGAGACCTGAATCGAGTTCCTGTTCCTCCCGTTGAATTAGAGGCGCCAAAGATCTCCGCGCATGGTGACTTTGCCACAAATATCGCTATGGTCATGGCGGCATCCCAAAAACGTCCTCCACGCGAAGTTGCGAAAACTATACTGAATTCAATCAACGATACCGATCATCTCCTTGCCCGAACAGAAATTGCAGGGCCGGGATTTATCAATTTTTTTATTAGCAATGAATACTGGCACAAGGTGCTCAAACAGATTCACGAGGCAGATTATGCTTATGGGACTTCCGACATTGGAAAGGGTGTAAAGGTACAAATAGAGTTTGTAAGCGCCAACCCCACAGGTCCTCTTCACATCGGGCACGGCAGAGGGGCGGCGGTGGGGGATACTCTGTGCAATATTTTAAGGGCTTCTGGGTATGAGGCTGAAAAAGAGTATTATATTAATGATTCGGGGCGTCAGATCCGCACGCTGGGGCTTTCGGTATTTTTCAGATATCAAGAGCTTCATGGTGCAAGCATTGACTTCCCTACAGATTGTTACCAGGGAGATTATATACGGGAAACAGCGCAGACAATCTCTGAAAAGGAGGGACAGCGGTTGCTGGAAATCCCTGAAGACCAGGCTGTGGATTTCTGTGCAAAAATTGCCTCGTCAAATATATTAGATGGAATAAAAGAAGATTTGATAGACTTTGGCGTCACGTTTGATCACTGGTTCAGCGAACAGAGTCTTTTTGACACCGGCGCCGTTGAGGAAGCGCTCCGAAGTTTCAGGGACCAGGGAACAATCTATGAAAAAGATGGGGCGCATTGGTTCCGCACAACTGACTTCGGAGATGAAAAAGATCGTGTGGTTGTCAGGGCCAATGGAATTACTACCTACTTTGCTTCGGATATCGCCTATCATCAGGATAAATTGAAACGGGAGTTTGACAAAATCATCGATATCTGGGGCGCTGACCATCATGGGTATATCCCGCGGATAAGCGCCTGTGTTGAAGCCATGGGATATGAAAAGGCAAAGTTTAAAGTCATCCTGATCCAGTTGGTTAATCTCCTTCGTGGTGGAAAGCAGGTTGCGATGTCCACGCGAACCGGCGAATTCATTACGTTGCGTGCTGTTATAGACGAGGTCGGCAGGGACGCGGCGCGTTTTATTTTTTTGACGCGGAGATTTGACAGCCCTCTTGATTTTGACCTGGACCTGGCAAAACAGCAGTCAAATGACAACCCAGTATACTATGTGCAGTATGTCCATGCCAGGATATCGAGCATACTAAGAAAGGCCCTTGCCGATGGGATAAGTCTGCCATCTTTCGGAGATTCCGTTGATCTTGCACAATTGACAGAACCGGAAGAGCTTGCGTTGATAAAGTGTATGGCACATTTCCC
>JAUWMN010000055.1 GCA_030613165.1 Desulfobacterales bacterium | reverse complement strand
CCCGGCGCGGCCCCCCCCACCCCCCCCCAACCACGCAACCGCCACCCCCAGGGCCCCCCCCCCCCCCGCACTCCCCCCCCCCACCCCGCCCGCCCGGCGGGCAGACCCACACCCCCCGCCCCCCATAACCCCATAGAACCTGCAATGTTTAAAAAACCGATACTGTTTGGCCCTCATATGCACAACTTTGAATGGATTGCCAATACCCTTGTGCAGGCACAAGGAGCTATAATGGTGGAAAATGCCGACCACTTGCTGAAAGCAACGGAAACTCTTTTAGCTGACCCGAAAGCGGCAAAAACTGCTGGAGAACAAGCGTATAAAGTACTTCAAGAAAACAGAGGAGCGGTAGAAAAAACACTGAAGGTGATTGAGAGGTTAATGATGACTTAGCAAAAAGTCCCCAATTCGCCCCTTTTCGTCATTCCCGCGAAGCTTGTCCTCGACCCGATCGGGGAGCGGGAATCCAGTAATATCAGCTTGTTCTGGACTCCCGCCTGCGCGGGAGTGACAGAAAGTTGGACTTTTTGCTAAGTCATCATTATTATAAGTGATGGAAATTCTGAAAAGAAAAATTGAAGCGATCATGACAAAGGAGGATACAGCTCCTTTTTCGTCCGCTTTGGAGTTTATCCTCTATCTTTTTTCGCTTGCCTATAGGACCATTGTTCGTATAAGAACCTCCCTTTATAAAAATGGAACCGTAAAATCAAAAAGACTGCCGTGCAAGGTAATCTCAATCGGGAATTTAACGGTTGGGGGCACCGGCAAGACACCTCTTGCCATGTATATAGCAGACCTGCTGCAACGATCCGGATACCGGGTGGTCATAGTCAGCCGGGGATATGGGGGGAGCGCTGAAAAAACCGGCGGGATTGTTTCCGATGGAAAAGCAATCCGGATGGATGTGGAACAGGCCGGTGACGAGCCCTATCTAATGGCAACCCGACTCAAAGGGATTCCAATCATTGTGGGAAGCAATCGGTATCAGGCCGGCAAACAAGCTGTTCGCACATTCAATCCTGACATTTTGCTCCTTGATGATGCCTTTCAGCACATTCAATTGGAACGTGATCTTAATCTTTGTCTGTGTGACGCAGAAAAACCGTTTGGGAACAGGTATCTTATCCCAAGAGGGCCGCTCCGGGAACCTGTTGAGCACTTAAGACGCGCAGACGCTGTTGTTCTGACCCGACATGAAAGCTCTAAAGGCTCACCCGGAAGTATTCGGGATATCCAAAAATATCTACCCGGTAAACCTGTTTTCAAATGCTCTCATGTTCCGAGCGGACTAAGAGAGCCTGTAACCGGCAAGACACATAATGTAGAAATTCTAACAGACCGCAAGGTTCTTGCTTTCTCCGGAATCGCCAAAAATGAAGATTTTACTGCTCTGCTTTCCGAACTCGGGACTACTATTGTAAAATTCATGCCATTCCCGGACCACTACCGGTATTCGAATGGCGATCTGGAAAGAATCTTACAAACAGCACAGAGGCTTAATGTTGATTATATCGTTACCACAGAGAAGGACTATGTAAGAATCGGAAACAGACCCTCGGCATCTTTTCCTACATTGATTCTTGTGATATCTATATTGTTTGGGGAAGATTCCGAGCCTTTTGAAAATTTTATTAAAGGAACTATTCATCTCACCGCAAAGGCGCAAAGGACGCAAAGAAAGAACTAAAGCGATAAAAGATATCTTCAATGGTCTTTAAGACTTTGCGCTCTTTGCGCCTTTGCGGGGAACTATTACAAAATGAACAGCACTGAAAAAATAATTTATCGGATAATCACAATATTTTTCAATCTCCTCGGACTAATCCCCTTAACGTGGTTGCGTAAATTGGGATGTCTGATAGGACGGCTTTTTTTTCTGATCGACAAAAGGCATCGAAACATAGCCATAGAAAATTTAACCCATGCCTTTGGCCGTGAAAAGAACTCCGGAGAGATACGAAATATTGCCTGCAAGGTCTTTGAAAACCTGATGCAAACTCCATTTGAGCTGACCCTTATTCCTAAGCTGCAACGAAAGGACTTGGGGAGTCTCATCACTGTAGAGGGAGTACACCACCTTCAGGCCGCCTACCAAAAAGGGAGGGGAATATTGTGTTTAGGCGCTCATGTAGGAAGTTGGGAGTTACTCCCAGCGGCCTTATCCCTCTTGGGATATCCTCCCGAGAGTATAGCGCGACCGCTTGATTTTAAGCCATTGGATATTTTTATCTCCGAACTAAGGACATGGCACGGAGGGGATATAATACCCAAGAAGTCTTCCATGCGCAGGATTCTAAAAAGTCTGAAGCAAGGGAGGTTGGTAGGGGTTTTGCTCGATCAAAATGCTCATAGATATGATGGTGTGTTCGTAGATTATTTTGGTCGACCCGCTTCTACCACCAAAGGTTTGGCGCTTCTTGCCCTTAAGACCGAAGCGCCGATAGTCCCTATATTTTTAGTACGCGATGGTTCGCATTATAAGATGTGGTGTGCTCCTGAAGTCCCTCTGACCAGGACCGGAGATAAGTCAAAGGATATAGAAGCTAATACACAACTATATACAAAAATGATCGAATCGGCAGTACGCCGGTATCCGGATCAGTGGTTCTGGTTGCATCGACGATGGAGAACCAGACCTATCAGCCGTAGCCGGGGAGTTAGCGGAGAGCAAAGAGCAGAGAGCAGAGAGCAGAGAGCAGAGAGTAAATGTATAACGTGCTGTGGCCTAACTTCCTGTTTACTTTATCTAAAACATCTTTGAAAATTTAAGATCAGTTGATATTTGTTTGGGCAAGGCCCAATATGGAAGAAAGTCTTAACACTTAGCTCTTCGCTCTCTGCTCTCTGCTCTATGCTATCAGCCAAAAGCCATGAATGATAATAACACAAAAATAAAAATCAAAAAAAAGCTAAACCGAGATACAATCAGACGTATCCTAATTCGTTCCACTAACTGGGTAGGAGACGCTATTCTGACTACTCCGGCCATCCGAGCGATACGGAAAAACTTCCCACACAGTGAAATTACCATACTGGCAAAGCCGTGGGTTGTGCCTGTTTTTGAGGAAAACCCTCATGTGGATAGTATCATGATCTATGAGTCAAACAACCGTCATAAAGGATGGCGCGGGAGATTGCGATTAATCAGAGACATAAGAAAGAAAAAGTTTGATCTGGCCATACTGTTTCAAAATGCCTTTGAGGCCGCAATCATAGCATGTGTCAGCCGTATCCCAATCAGGCTTGGGTACGATACAGACGGACGTGGCCTCTTTCTCACTCACAGCGTTCCTGTAACACGCAATGCCAAGTTCAAAGATATCCACGAAACCGATTATTATCTGGGCATGCTTACTCCATTCGGTTTAACTCCTGATGGCTCAACACTAACATTAAAAATCAGCGAATCAAATCATAGGAGTGCGGATAAGCTTCTTACAGGATACGGAATCGGCGAGAGTGATCAGATCGTAGGGATCAATCCAGGGGCAACTTACGGGTCTGCCAAGCGTTGGTTTTCTGAACGATACGCGGCTTTAGCAGATAAGATACAAGACCGGTACGGATCGCATATCCTTATCTTCGGAGCTCCCGGCGAAAAGGAAATTGGTCAAAAGGTTACACAATTGATAAAAAAATCGACCATCAACCTATGCGGACGTACAACTCTGGGGGAGGCCATAGCCTTGATTAACAGATGCAATCTATTTATTACCAACGACTCAGGGTTGATGCACGTTGCCGCAGCGCTTGATATCCCGCTGGTCGCTATATTCGGCCCCACAAACCCCGGGACTACAGGGCCTATCGGAACAAAAAGCAAAATCGTGCGCATGCCCGTACCATGCAGTCCCTGCTTGCAACCAGATTGCGCTACAGATCATCAATGTATGAAGGAGATCAGTGTGGATATGGTATTTGACGTTGTGAAGACATTGGTTTGATCAGTTTGGCATCAGGTTGTCGTTGCGGGTTACGAGTTGCGGGTTTCAAATTAGTTCTACAACTCGCAACCCGGAACACGCAACTCGTAACATTCAAATGGGAATCCCATATGAACATACTTATCGTTAAATTGAGCGCCCTTGGAGATGTGGTGCATACCCTGCCTGCTTTAAACATGCTTCGCAAGGCGTATCCCCACGCACACATCTCATGGCTGGTGGAAGAAGAAGCAGCGGATATTATACGCAATCACCCTGCTCTCGGTAAAGTTATTGTATCCAAAAGAAAGAAATGGATACGGAACCTCCGGAATGGGGAATGGCTGAGTACAATTAAAGATATAGTAGCTTTTGTTAGAACCCTGCGCAATACACGGTATGATATGGTGATCGACTTGCAGGGCCGGTTTAAAAGTGGGGTGCTGGTTGCCCTGTGCAAGGGAGACCGTAAAATCGGATATGATAAAACCAGGGAAGAGAGTTACCGATTTCTGACCGAGCGGATCCCCTCTTTTGATTTGGACCAACACGCCATCTTGAGATATCTCAACCTCCTTAAGGCTTCAGGGGTTGCTACTACCAATGAAATCACCTTTGGGATACCTGTGCGGGACAAGGAAAGACAAGATGTCTATCTCCTCTTGAAACAACACCAATGGAATAAAGGTGATCGGTTCATCGCGATCAATCCTATGGCGAAATGGGACACAAAACTCTGGGTCCCTCAAAAATTTGCTGAGCTGGCTGATCAAATCGTAAAGAAACATAAAATTACCGTTGTTTTTACAGGGAGTCAGACGGATCGAAAAGCAGTCCAAGAGATTACATCTCTCATGCAAGAACAGGGAATCGACCTGTCAGGGAAGACCGATCTCCTCACCCTTGCCGCGCTCTATGAAAAGACCGTTTGTCTCATCTCAACCGATACAGGACCCATGCATATGGCAGCAGCAATGGGAACGCCGGTCATAGCCCTCTTCGGCCCCACTGCCCCATGGAGGACCGGTCCATTCGGAAACGGCCATACAATTATCCGAACAGGGATTCCATGCAGTCCATGCTTTAAAAGAAAATGCGCGCAGTTAGATTGTATGAAGGAGATCGAAGCGGAAAAAGTGTTGAATGCAGTATCAAAAATTATAAGTACCGGTTAACTGAGACTTGAGAGGAAAAGTATATGAAATGTTTGGTCACCGGCGCTGCCGGTTTTATCGGTTCTCATATCTGTGAACGCTTGATCAAAGAAGGGCGTAGCGTAATTGGTATCGACAATTTTATGGATTACTACTCCCGCTCGCTCAAGGAGTCAAATATCTCCGGGCTGCAATCAGACCCGAACTTCGAGTTTATCGAAAAGAGTATCCTTGACTGCGATCTGATCAGGCTTTTGGAAAACGTGGATGCTGTATTTCATCAATCCGCGCAGGCAGGAATTCGTGCCAGTTGGGGGAGCAGTTTCAGAATCTACTCAGACAATAACATCCTTGCGACACAGATGCTTCTTGAGGCGGCAAAGAAAAGCCCGGTAAAAAAATTCGTCTATGCATCGTCTTCTTCGGTTTACGGGGATACAACAGATCTTCCTATGCGGGAGTCCTCCGTCACCCGTCCAGTCTCTCCTTATGGAGTCTCAAAGATAGCGGCTGAACACCTTTGCTATCTTTACTATAAAAACTTCGGTGTCCCCACGGTTTCGCTTAGATATTTTACTGTTTACGGCCCGCGTCAACGGCCGGATATGGCCTTTCATCGCTTCTTCAAATGGATCTTAGAAGGTAAACCCCTTCAGATGTATGGAGACGGAGAGCAAAGCAGAGATTTTACTCACATCAGCGACATCATCGAGGCCAACTGGCTGGCATTTCAAAAGGGAAAGCCTGGCGAAGTATTCAACATCGGGGGCGGTTCAAGGATTACTATGAATCAGGTAATCAGCATAATGGAAGAAATTACAGGTAGTGCTGCCACCGTGGATTATCAGCAGGTACAAAAGGGTGACGTGCGGCATACTTCCGCCGACATGACCAAAGCGCGTAAGGAATTGGGGTACAATCCGAAGGTATCGATCCGTGAAGGGCTTGAAACGGAGCATGAGTGGATTAAGGGTTTGGTCGAGTAGTTAAAGTTAAATAGTAGAAAAGATCTCTTATCGGACGCCGATGAACGCAGATTGTCAAGATTTTAAATGTAAAAGAAGGTATTCGATAAGTTGCGAAAACACTTATCTGCGGGGATCTGCGAAAATCTGCGTCCTAATTTAAGAAAAGGACTCAGCTAAACTCAAAGGAGGTAATACGATGGCGATCAGCCAGGAATTATTGGACATTTTGGCCTGTCCCAAGTGCAAGGGTGACATCTATCTGAATGAGACAAAAGATGGTCTTGTCTGTGATAAATGCAAACTCCTTTATGAAATCAAGGATGATATTCCGATAATGCTCATTGATGAGGCAAAGCCGATCAAGACTTCATAGCTCATAGCTGATGGCTAACGTTTGAAGCGAATTGAACGTTTTGAAACTGTCTCAATGGTCTGCAAATTTAATGAGAGGCTTGGTGAATAGCAAAGCAAGTAATATAGGGATCTCCATTTTTGGCTCTCGAAGCGGTGAATATACGCATGAGGTTCAGAGTCTGCTTTGCGACGAACTCCCGAAAGGATGGGAATGGGTTAATAGTTCCTCCAACACTCGTGTCGCAAGGTGTTTGAAACCTTTCACTGCCTATTATAAGGAGTTCTTGAGCAGGTCTTGTTTCGAGAGTTTTAAGAGCCTGTTCCGAGGGAGTCGATGTCGTAGAGCAAGGGTACATGGAGAGATCCTGAGACAGAAAGGCTTCCATTCCCCGGCGATTTTATGCTGGGGGAAGAAAGGCCGACGTCATTTTATGGTCACAGAAGGAATCAGAGCGCTTGGTCTATTCGACTTCATAACTAAAAACTGGGCGCCCCCTCTTGCAAAAGAGCAGTTACATTCGAAAAGGAGAATTATCGAGCAACTCGGGGGGGAGATAGGTCGATTGCATAAAGAAGGGATCTGTCACGGTGACTTGCGTCTTAATAATATCCTTGTCCAACAAACAGAAGAGGGAACATACTTTTATTTTATTGATAATGAAAAAAACCACTGTTTTACAAAAATCCCAAAACGACTCATTAAAAAAAACCTCGTCCAGGTGAACATGATCTTTCCTCCACATGTAACACTTCAGGACCGTCTCCGCTTTTTTAGGGCTTACAGCAGCACATATACTCGTTTCAGCTTTGAAGAACAAAGGGCTTTAATGCGAAAAGTACACTGGCTGACTTTAAGACGACTGAGGACAATAACAGCCAGGCTCAAGAATGGCAATGTATTGACGTGAATATACTAATAGGATATGTTGGCACTTTGCTTTACAGACATCCTGTTGCTCGACAAATCGGATTTTAAGCATGAAAATTAAGCACATTACAGGCATCTTAGGAGTGATGCTGATAAACACCGTAATTTGGGTTGTTTTATATCAATTTCAGTGGATAACGCCTGAAGAGAACAGCAGAATGGAAAATGTGCAGGCGGCAGAAATACTGTTAAGCACAATTTTTTTTCTGGTGGTTGTTCGATCCCGTAGAGAGCGGTTGGAACGGGTCTTTTTTTCCAGCCTGGCATTATTTTGTGTAACTTTTTTCTTTCGTGAAGTTGATATAGAAAATTTAGGATTCAATCCAGTCATAACCTGGTTGGGCAGCGGATTTGGCCGAAATCTCTGGCTGGGCGTCGCATGGTTTCTATTCCTACTAATATTTTTGTTCCATGCTCGTAAATTATGCAAGATTTTCCTTCCGTGGTTAAATTCGACGGCTGGGCGCACAATGCTGTTGGCCGGGTTGTTCTTTATACTGGCATTGCCGTTGGACAAAAAAGTCTTTCCAATATCCAAGTTATGCGCGCTATTTTATGAAGAACTATTAGAATCAAACGCCTCGATTCTCATGCTTCTTTCCGCGTATTTTAGTCTTCCAACTCGAAAAAAACGCGGAGCACGATAGCACAGCCATAACAGGTAATATGCTTCTATTTTATCAATAATGAATATTTTAGCCATTATCAGCCGTGATCTGCAAAAAGGGAGT
>JAUWMN010000059.1 GCA_030613165.1 Desulfobacterales bacterium | reverse complement strand
ATTAGAATTTGAGCCTGACGCAGAGATTGGGTAAAAGGGGACGTTTTGAAACTGGCTCAAATAAAAGAAATAGTTTTAGGAGGAAGACCGAAATGGCAAATATTGCAAAAGAAGATGTTGTTGAATTTATATCGAGTATGTCTGTATTGGAACTCTCTGAGCTGGTAAAAGAGCTTGAAGAAAAATTTGGGGTCAGCGCCGCGGCGCCTGTTGCTATGGCGGCTATGCCTGCTGCCGGCGGGGAGGCAGCGGCTGAAGAAAAGACGGAATTTGATGTAATTCTGACAGCGCCTGGTGATAAGAAGATTCAGGCAATCAAAGTAGTTAGGGCAATTACCGGGCTCGGATTGAAAGAGGCCAAAGGATTGGTCGATAGCGCGCCTAAACCGGTTAAAGAAGGGGTCTCGAAAGATGAGGCCGAAGAACTCAGAAAACAACTGGAAGAGGCAGGGGCCTCGGTTGAAATCAAATAATTAATAGCACATTTTATTTTGGACACAGATGAACGCAGATACGAGTTGCGAGTTACGGGTTACGAGTTAAAAGAAGAAAGTAATGAGAAATTGTAATAGATTAAGTAGCAAAGCAACAGGATTCATTACAATACCCATGGACAGAAGTGAAAGAAACCCGCAACCCGGTACGAATCGGTGATAATCTGTGTCCTAATTTAATAGTGTAGAAATTCCATCTTGCCTGTGAGCTATCAGCCATGAGCTAATTGAAGGAGATAAAATGTCGGATAAGTCTTCGGCGACGACCAAGCGTTTTCGAAAAAGTTTTAGCAAAATCAAAAAGGTTATAGACATTCCCGATCTCATGGGAATGCAGAAGCGGGCTTATACCAGGTTTTTGCAAATGGATGTGCCTCCTGATAAACGAGAGGACATTGGATTACAGGCCGTGTTTCACAGCGTTTTGCCAATTAAAGACTTCAGCGGGACTGCTTCTCTTGAATTTGTTAGATACACGTTTGGACAACTAAAATATGATGTAGAAGAGTGTATTCAAAGAGGGATGACCTACGAGATACCGATTCGGATTACTGTTCGCTTGGTGGTATACGCTGTCGATAAAGAGACCGGCAGTTCCAGTATTCGTGATATCAAGGAACAAGAGATATATTTCGGTACCATACCCCTCATGACGGGGAAGGGGACGTTCATTATAAACGGGACGGAGCGTGTGGTTGTAAGCCAGCTACATCGATCTCCCGGTGTTTTTTTCGATCATGATAAAGGTAAAGCGCACCCGGGCGGAAAGGTCATCTATTCCGCCCGAATTATCCCCCTGCGGGGATCCTGGATCGATATGGAGATAGACACAAAAGACATTGTGCACATACGTATTGATCGTCGCCGAAAATTTCCAGTTACCCTCCTTTTGAAGGCCTTGGGTTATTCAACAGAAGACATATTAAATTATTTTTATCGTAAAGAGACCGTCCTTATAAATGGGGACTCTTTAAGCAAGGTCTTTGATACAGAGATTGGCGTTGGAGAACAGGTATCAAAAGATGTGCAAGACCCGAAAACCGGAAAGGTCATTATAAAAAAAGGGAAGAAGATTACAAGACGTGTAATGCGGGATTTGGAGAAGGCAAAGATAGAGGCTATCCCCATTGAACCCGGTTCCGTCTACGGTAAAGTATTGGCTGACGCTGTAACGGATCCCACTACTGGAGAAGAGATAGCCGGCATTAATGAAGTGGTGGATGAAGAGATAATCGAGCGGATAAAGGCGGCCAAGATTCCTTCTATTGAACTTCTTTTTATTGATAATATCCACACTAGTGATTCTGTCCGGAAAACACTGCTGCTCGATAAGGTTAACAACCAGGATGAGGCGGTGGTAGAAATCTATCGAAGGCTCCGGCCCAGCAATCCGCCTACCATAGAGATGGCATACGATTTTTGTAATAAGCTCTTTTTCAATCCTACCTATTATGATCTTTCTAAGGTGGGACGCCTAAAAATGAATCTGCGCCTTGAACAGGAAGTCCCGATTGAGGTTCAAACCCTCAGAAAAGAGGATATTCTCCTGACGACAAAGACATTAGTGACACTGAAGGATACGCAGGGGCCTGTAGATGACATCGACCATTTGGGAGATCGTAGAGTTCGTACTGTGGGTGAACTCCTTGAAATACAGTACCGTACAGGACTGGTCAGGATGGAAAGAGCGGTCAAGGAACGTATGAGCCTCCAGGAGATTGAAGCGCTAATGCCTCACGATCTGATTAATTCCAAGCCTGTTTCCGCGGTGTTAAAAGAATTTTTCGGAACCAGCCAACTTTCCCAATTTATGGATCAGACAAATCCTCTTTCTGAAATTACCCATAAACGTCGTTTAAGCGCTTTAGGACCTGGTGGCTTGACACGAGAACGGGCCGGTTTTGAGGTGAGAGACGTCCACCCGACTCATTACGGCCGTATCTGTCCTATAGAGACCCCTGAAGGGCCGAATATCGGATTGATTGTTTCCCTGGGTACTTATGCGAACGTGAATGATTACGGATTTATTGAAACCCCGTACAATTTGGTAAAAGATGGTAGGGTATCTCGGAAGACTCGTTTCCTGAATGCCCTGGAAGAAAAAGACCACCCGATTGCCCAGGCAAATGCTCCATTAACAGGAAACAGACGGTTCAAGAATCCAATGGTGTCAGCGCGTGTGGCCGGAGAATTCATGATGGTTAATCGCGAAGAGGTTAAATTCATGGATGTCTCTCCAAACCAGTTGGTGAGTATTTCGGCCTCGTTGATTCCGTTTTTAGAAAACGATGATGCCAACCGTGCGCTCATGGGCTCGAACATGCAACGTCAGGCAGTCCCTCTTTTGACAAACAGCGCTCCCCTGATCGGAACAGGTATGGAAAAGGTCGTTGCTAAGGATTCCGGAGTTACGGTAATTGCCAAAGAAGATGGGAAAGTAATGGATGTGGGTGCTTCCCGAATAGTGTTGCGCTATGATTCAGCAGAAGGGGATGGCACGAAACCGAAAGTGGAAATCTGTAAGTTAAATAAATTCAACAGATCGAATCAGAATACCTGTTTTAACCACAAACCGATTGTTCGGAAAGGGGACAGCGTTAAAAAAGGAGATATTATCGCTGACGGCCCTGCTACTGAGAAGGGAGAACTCGCTCTTGGAAAGAACATCATGGTTGCCTTTATGCCATGGGGCGGATACAACTTTGAAGATTCGATACTGATAAGCGAACGCTTGAGCAAAAAGGGAGTATTTACATCGGTTCATATTGAAGAGTTTGACACTGTTGCCCGGGATACAAAACTCGGCAAGGAAGAGATCACGCGGGATATACCGAACGTGGGAGAGGACGCGTTAAAAGATCTGGATGAAAGCGGGATTATTCGGATTGGCGCGGAGGTAGGCTCTGGTGATGTATTAGTAGGCAAAATTACCCCAAAAGGGGAGACACAACTTTCTCCGGAAGAAAAACTCTTGAGAGCAATTTTTGGAGAAAAGGCCGGCGATGTAAAAGATACGTCTCTTCGAGTTCCACCTGGAATTTCCGGAATTGTAATTGATGCCAAGGTCTTTTCACGCAAGGGAGTGGAACAAGACAGTCGTGCAAAATCGGTTGAAAACGCGGAGATCGCTCGACTCGAAAAAGATCGGAAAGATGAGTTGAAGATTATAGAAGAATCGATTCGAGAAAGACTCAAGGAGCTTTTGGCCGGGCAGAAATGTGGCGCTTCCATCAAAAATGACCGCGGTAACATTGTGGTGAAGAAGGGGGCGAAACTTACTCCTTCCGACATAGATTCCATCCCTTTACAAAAGTGGGGTCGAGTTGTTCTGCCGGATGATGATATAGCTGAGAAGGTATCAAAACTATTGGATGGTTATAAAGAACAAGTCGATCTTGTTAAAATGGTTTTTGAAAAAAAATTGAGTCGCCTACGGAAAGGCGATGAACTCCCTCCCGGTGTTATCAAATTGGTCAAGGTCTATGTCGCTATGAAGCGCAAGCTTTCGGTGGGGGACAAGATGGCGGGTCGTCACGGAAACAAGGGGGTTGTTTCGAGAATCCTTCCTGAGGAGGATATGCCTTATTTTGAAGATGGCACGCCGGTAGATATGGTGTTAAACCCGTTGGGGGTCCCTTCACGAATGAATGTAGGACAGGTATTGGAAATCCATTTGGGATGGGCGGCCTGGGGCTTGGGCCGGCAGCTTGACAATTTGCTTGAGAATACGGAATACGAATTAATAAGGAAAAAATTGAAACGTATCTTCACAACGAAATCGATGCAAGCCATGATAGGCGACATGGATGATGAAGAACTGAAAAATCTCGCGCTTTATTATCGCAATGGCGTCCATTTGGCAACATCAGTCTTTGACGGCGCGACTGAAAAGGAGGTTGAAACGCTTCTCAAAGATGCAGGCCTTCCCTCTGCCGGGCAGGCCACCCTTTATGACGGTCGAACAGGAGAGACGTTTGATAATAAAGTGACGGTAGGGATTATGTACATGCTGAAATTGCATCACCTGGTTGCCGACAAGATTCATGCAAGATCGATCGGGCCTTATTCACTGGTAACCCAGCAACCTCTTGGCGGCAAAGCCCAGTTCGGTGGTCAACGCCTTGGGGAAATGGAAGTTTGGTCTATGGAGGGCTATGGAGCCGCCTATGCGCTGCAAGAATTTTTGACTGTGAAATCGGATGATGTAGCAGGCCGAACTCGTATGTATGAAAAGATTGTCAAGGGTGACAATACACTGGAACCAGGGTTGCCGGAGTCATTCAATGTGCTGATTAAGGAGCTTCAGAGCCTTGGGTTAGATGTGCAGCTTGAAGAGAAGGAAAAATAAAGGAGAGAACATTGGAAGATATTTACAGTTTTTTTGCACGACCGAAAGATCCGATTAAGTTTGGAGCGGTCAAAATTTCTATCGCTTCCCCTGAGAAGATACGGGAGTGGTCTTACGGTGAAATCAAAAAGCCTGAAACTATCAATTATCGTACGTTCAAGCCGGAACGAGACGGGCTGTTCTGCGCCAAAATATTCGGGCCGACCAAGGATTACGAGTGCAACTGCGGTAAATACAAGCGGATGAAACATCGAGGCGTAGTATGTGAGAAGTGCGGAGTAGAAGTCATACAGTCCAAAGTGCGAAGAGAGCGGATGGGCCATATTTCGCTGGCTACTCCCGTTGCCCATATCTGGTTCTTAAAAAGTCTTCCGAGCAAAATCGGAAACCTTCTCGATATTACTATGAAAGAATTGGAGAAGGTCCTTTATTTTGACGCGTATGTTGTCACTGATCCCAATAACACCCCTCTGAAATATAAAGAAATTCTGACGGAAGAAAAGTATAACGAGGCCCGTGAAAAGTATGGGACGGCTTTTAAGGCAGAGATAGGCGCTGAAGGAATCAAAACAATTTTGGCTAAAATAGACTTAGACCAGCTTTATGCTGATCTTCGCGAGGAAATACGGAATACCGGTTCAGAGGCCAAAAAAAAGAAGTGCTTCAAGCAGCTTAAGGTGGTCGACGCCTTTAGGCGATCGAGTAATCAGCCTGAATGGATGATCATGGACGTCATTCCGGTATTGCCGCCTGATCTTCGTCCCCTGGTTCCTCTGGAAGGAGGACGTTTTGCCACTTCTGATTTAAACGATCTCTACAGACGGGTCATCAATAGAAACAATCGTCTAAAAAGACTCAAGGATCTGCATGCTCCGGATATCATCATACGTAATGAGAAAAGGATGCTTCAGGAAGCAGTGGATGTCTTGTTTGATAATGGTAGAAGAGGTAAGACCGTTACCGGAACCAATAAACGACCTCTAAAATCATTAAGTGATATGCTCAAGGGGAAACAGGGACGGTTCCGCCAGAATCTATTAGGGAAACGTGTTGACTATTCCGGTAGAACGGTCATTGTCGTTGGACCGGAATTGCGTCTGCATCAATGCGGCCTTCCGAAACAGATGGCGTTAGAGCTGTTTAAGCCATTTGTTTACAGTGGGCTTGAAGCCAAAGGGTATGTTACCACCATAAAGAGCGCTAAAAGAATGGTGGAACGCGAGACTCCGGAAGTTTGGGATGCCTTGGACGAAGTCGTAAAAGAATACCCTGTTATATTGAACCGCGCTCCCACCTTACACCGCCTCGGCATGCAGGCCTTTGAACCGATTTTGATCGAGGGCAAGGCAGTTCAGCTCCATCCTCTGGTCTGTACAGCTTTTAATGCGGATTTCGATGGCGACCAGATGGCGGTCCATATTCCCCTTTCCATAGAGGCGCAAATTGAAGCGCGTGTGCTGATGATGTCCACCAACAATATCCTGTCTCCAGCCAATGGAGAGCCGATCATTGTGCCGACTCAGGATATTGTACTCGGGATATATTACCTTACTCGTGCTGTCGCACGTGAAAAGGGAGCAGGAAAGATTTTTGCGAATCCCGAAGAAGTTCGCGTGGCTTATGACGCCGGCATGGCAGGACTGCATGCTCCTATACAGGTTCGCATGGATGGCAAACGTGTCGACACCACTGTGGGGCGTATTATTTTTAGGGAGATTTTACCATCTGAGCTTTCTTTTGATCTGATTAACAAGGTTATGGATAAGAAGGCCTTGCGTAATTTGATTGACCAATGTTATCGGGCTGTTGGTATCAAAACGACCGTTATTTTAGCTGACAGGTTGAAGAATTTGGGTTTTTATTATGCTACGAGAGCATCTGTCTCAGTGGCAGTGAATGACATGGTCATTCCCCCAAAGAAAGACGCTATCTTGAAAGTGGCTGAAAAGGAAGTCAAGGAGATTGAGGAACAGTATGTGGAGGGCCTGATCACCCAAGGCGAAAAATATAACAAGGTGGTTGATATCTGGGCCAAGGCTACGGACGAAGTTGCCACTGAGATGATGGAAGAGATGAAGATGGCGCCGGTGGTGAATGAAGCCGGCGAGGTTGTTCGTGGAAAAGATGGTGAGATCCTCAAGGAGGAAAGTTTTAATTCCATATATATTATGGCCGATTCCGGATCGAGAGGGAGTAAAGACCAGATGCGCCAATTAGCTGGGATGCGTGGCCTGATGGCCAAACCGTCCGGCGAAATTATTGAGACCCCTATAACGTCGAATTTCCGGGAGGGGCTAACGGTGCTCCAATACTTTATCTCTACCCATGGCGCGAGGAAAGGTTTGGCGGATACCGCTTTAAAGACCGCGAATTCAGGGTACTTAACCCGGCGTCTGGTGGATGTAGCGCAGGATGCGATCATAACAGAGTTAGATTGCGGAACCACCGATGGTATTGAAGTGAAATCGCTCATGGAGGGTGGTGAAATTATTCAACGGGTCGGAGAACGTGTACTTGGACGGGTTGCATTGGAAGATATACGGGATCCATTTACAGATCAAACATTGGTCAAGGCAGGCGAAGATATCGACGAGGCAAAGGTTAAAAAGATCGACGAAGCAGGTCTGGAACAGGTGAGTATCAGATCGGTTCTAACATGCCGTTCGAAGATGGGGGCCTGCGCTAAATGTTATGGCCGAGATTTGGCCCATGGGAGACCGGTAGAGATCGGACAGGCTATAGGCATTTTGGCTGCTCAGTCAATCGGGGAACCAGGGACACAGCTTACTATGAGAACCTTTCATATTGGAGGGACTGCCAGTCGAAGGGCGGAACAGGCAGATATAAAGGTTCGAAACAAAGGTACGCTTACGTTTATCAATTTGGAGACTGTAGGAAATGCAGCTGGTGAGTTGGTGGCAATGAACCGTAATGGCGAGGTTGCTGTTATTAGTCCGAATGGACGCGAGCGGGAACGGTATCCTGTCATCTATGGGGCACATCTCATCAAAAAAGATGGCGATCCGGTCATGCCTGGCGATTTAATAGTGTTTTGGGA